>NZ_QSQJ01000026.1:0-50581 GCF_003436715.1 Prevotella sp. TF12-30
CTCGTGGCTAGCCGCAGCGCTCAGGCAGCCGTGATCAAGGCGATCAAGGAGGGCAAGACCAACGTGGACCTCAACGTTCCAGTTACTCCTGACGGAGGTGGTGATGGCGACGGAACCACTGGCGGCGGCAGCAATGCTGGCGGCAGCGGAACCACAGGAACTGAAGGTAGCGGAACCACTGGTGACCAGGGAACCAGTGGCGGCAATACCGGAGGTGAAGACGGCGGCGGCGACAATGTAAATTTTTAAATCTTGCTTGATGCGGATTGCAAATCCGCAAAGCTAAAAGAGGTTAGGACGTTTTTTAACGGCGGATTACAAATCCGCCGGAACGCCTAACGGATGCAAATCCGCCGGAACGCCTAACGAAATTAAACATTAAAAACTAAACATTAAAACAATGAAGAAGGATACTTGGAAAATGGTGATTCAGATTGCGATTAGCATTCTCACCGCAATAGCCACTTCGCTCGGCGTTTCGAGCTGCGTGTAGGGTTTTTCAAAAGAAAAGTTAGTTCATGATCATTTTAAATTAGTTCATTATCAGATTAAATTAGTTCATAACCAGACCGCTCCCTCCTGAGACAGGAGGGGCGGTTTCTCACTTTTCCGAGAGTGTCATTTCGGGTCAAGGTCATTTCGGGTCATTTTCATCGTAGAGTACTGCTCTTTATATATATAATAAGGTGTACGCACACAATTAGGCTACATGAACCTTTACGAAAAGTTAAAAGATTGTCTTTTTTCTGCTTTTTATGCATTTTTTCTTTCTTTTTGTTGGTTATTTCAAGAAAAAGCTATATCTTTGCAAGCGCAAACAAGAAAAAAGAAATTTCAAACACAATAAAAGATAAAGATTATGAAAGCATCTGAAGTAATCGCGAATCTCCAAAGAAGATTCCCAAACGAGCCGGAGTACATCCAGGCTGTTAGTCAGGTTCTCGGTACTATCGAGGAAGAGTACAACAAGCACCCTGAGTTCGAGAAGGCAAACCTCATCGAGCGCCTCTGCATCCCAGACCGCATCATCCAGTTCCGTGTATCTTGGGTAGATGACAAGGGTAACGTTCAGACTAACATGGGTTACCGCGTTCAGCACAACAACGTAATCGGCCCTTACAAGGGAGGTCTTCGCTACCACAAGTCTGTAAACTTGGGTATCCTGAAGTTCCTTGCTTTCGAGCAGACTTTCAAGAACTCTCTTACTACTCTCCCTATGGGTGGTGCAAAGGGTGGTTCTGACTTCTCTCCACGTGGCAAGAGCAACAACGAGGTGATGCGTTTCTGCCAGGCTTTCATGACTGAGCTTTACCGTCACATGGGTCCAGACGAGGATGTTCCTGCTGGCGATATCGGTGTAGGCGGCCGTGAGGTAGGTTACCTCTTCGGTATGTACAAGAAGTTGACTCACCAGTTCCAGGGTGTCTTGACCGGTAAGGGTCAGGAGTTCGGTGGTTCTCTCATCCGTCCTGAGGCTACTGGTTACGGTAACGTTTACTTCCTCTGCAATATGCTCGCTACCAAGGGCATCGACATCAAGGGCAAGACTGTATTGGTTTCTGGTTCAGGTAACGTTGCCCAGTACACTATGGAGAAGTTGCTCCAGTTGGGTGCTAAGCCTGTTACATGTTCAGACTCTGATGGTTACATCTACGATCCAGACGGTATCGACCGCGAGAAGCTCGACTACATCATGGAGCTCAAGAACGTAGAGCGTGGCCGTATCAAGGAATATGCTGAGAAATATGGCGTGAAGTATGTAGAGGGTGCTAAGCCTTGGTTTGAGAAGGCTGACATCGCACTGCCATCTGCTACTCAGAACGAGATCAACGAGGAGGCTGCCAAGGCTCTCATCGCAAACGGTGTATTCGCTGTAAGCGAGGGTGCTAACATGCCTACTACTCCAGAGGCTATCAAGGTATTCCAGGATGCTAAGATTCTCTACGCTCCAGGTAAGGCTGCCAACGCTGGAGGTGTGGCTGTTTCTGGTCTTGAGATGAGCCAGAACTCTGAGCGCCTGAAGTGGTCACGCGAGGAGGTTGACGCCAAGCTCCACGACATCATGAACAATATCCACGCTAACTGCGTGAAGTACGGTACAGAGAACGACGGTTACGTAAACTACGTAAAGGGTGCTAACGTAGCCGGATTCCTGAAGGTGGCTAAGGCTATGATGGCTCAGGGTATCGTATAAAAAAGATAAAATCGTAAAAAGATAAAAGGATTTAATCATTTATTAGTTATTAATAGAAGCGGCGGGCTCGTGAGAGTCCGCCGTTTTGCTATTGTCCTGAATCGAAATTCAGAAACGGGTTCTGAAAAATGAATGTGTTCTAAATGAATCAGACCGGAGTATCTTCCGGATTCTCCTTGAAGAGATCTTCTGCCTGTGGAAGTTCATCTTCATCAAACCACTGTGCGAGCTTGTCGTGAGCCTTCTGCTTCGCATCCTCAGAAACATCTCCCCATACCTTATGAAGCACGAAGATGAGCACAGCCAGGTCGTCGCTCAGTCCCGCTATCGGAATGGCATCAGGAATCACATCGAGCGGACTGATGAGGTAGCCCAGGGCGCCGATAATCATCGCCTTGTCCTTGAGCGCAACCTTGTCACTCTCCAGCGTATAATAGAGAATGAGAGCTGCATAAACCATCTTGGCACCTGCACGCTTTGCCACGTGCGAAATCTTCTCGACAAATGCACTCTGAGTGAATTTGTCCTTATAAGCCATAAAATCAGGTAAATTCATATCTTCAATGCTTTAAAGTTATTATCTTTTTTCATAGAAGAGTACTGCCTTGATAAAGGTCTCCATCTTCGTTTCCTTGTGCTTGTTCACACGGTAGAGGATCACCATCTGGAGCAATGCCTTGCAGAAGCAGGCGAGCAGCAGACCGATGATGATGGCGATGATGGTGGTCATTGCCTTGCCGTTCTCATAGATAGGCGACTTATCTGGGAAGCAGGAAAGGATCAATACGGGGATGACGGTGATGAAACCGCCCACCGTGAGCTGCGTGCGCTTGGAACCGCCCATGTCGAGGATGGCCTGCTTATCGAAGAGATAGTCATCCAGCTCCATGCGGGTAAGTCCGTAATTTTCCAACTTAGGGAAGTCGGGCTCATCGCCATACTTCTGCATCTTGTTGGTTACCTTGTGCTCAAAATCGTCTAATATCTGCTTTTCCGGTTCTCTAAGATTCATAATTGCTGGTTATTTTTAAATGGTTTGAAACACCGCACCATACATTGCATAGACAGGTATATATGTCTCCATACCTTATTATATATATATGATGCAGAAAGAACTAAAAGAAAGAAAGCAGTGCTCCTATAAGCCGAGTTCTGTACCCATACCGTCAGAAACGATACGGGTGCCTGTCATTTATCTAGTCCCAGAGTCACCCCTGGGCTCAAGCACTCTACCCTCCGCAGCAGCCCGAAGGCAATCGGACGAGCCGCCCTCAATCTGCGGTTTACATGAGCTTACAGCTCCCAGATGGCACAGCCTGGCGATCACCCGCCAGCTGGTGGTCTCTTACACCACCTTCTCACCCTTACCCGACACTAAACCACGATGCCCTGCCGGAGCCTGACTTCGCTACGGAATAAGTTTCGGGCGGTAATTTTCTTCTACCGACACCTACTGTCACCAATAGCTTCTATTTTCGGAAGTGGGATGCCCTACGCTGCCCGGACTTTCCTCTCGCACCCCCCAGTAGAGAATGCCAGCGACAAGCCGGAGCACTGCTTTCGAAATGCAAAGATAGCAAAAAAGTTCGACTTAACCGCCAATTTCTCTGAGTTTTTAAACTCTTTTCGCTTTTTGGGGATGATTTTACTGCTTTCTCATCCCGAAAGACTGACATTCCAGTCATCTTTTTCTCTTGTTCCGTTCACATTCGTTTGCATATCAAGAAGTTTTAATTTCATATACAAAACTATCATTTTTCAGAAAAGTAGCAAATAATTGTAAAAATAGGGCTATTCTTGTTTAAGAGCCGTTAAAGTGTTAATTTTAAATGTTAAAACGGAATAAAAAATGACTCAAAGTTATACGTATATCAAAAAATGACTCTATATTTGCAATCGAAAAGCTGAGGCAAGAAGCTGACAGATTTGGCAGACCCGAGGGATTTGGCATAGATTTGGCTGATGGCTAGGCGTAACAATAAAAAAGGAAATAATAATAAAAAGGATATTAAACATGAAAAAGGTAACTAATTATGTAATGGCAGTGCTATGCGTAGGTTCGCTAGCATTCTCAACAGGTGCTTTCATGAAGGTGAACGCTTCACCAGCAGTAACAGCAACAGCACCAGGTCAACCAGTTGATCTCACTTACGCAGCAGAGAAGGCTCTGCCAGCCGTGGTACATATCAAATACGTACAGAACTCGAAGGTGAAGACCGTAGATGTTCAGAGCGACCCATTCGGCGGCTTCTTCGACCCATTCGGATTCTTCGGCAATCCAGGAGGTCAAGGCGGCACACGCAAGCAGCAGGTGCAGACTCCTAAGAGAGAGGCTACAGGTTCGGGCGTGATCATCAGCTCAGACGGATACATCGTAACCAACAACCACGTGGTGGAAGGCGCAGACGAGCTGACCGTGACCCTGAACGACAACCGCGAATACTCTGCACGCATCATCGGTACCGACAAGAGCACCGACCTCGCCCTCATCAAGGTGGATGGCAAGAACCTGCCTACCCTGCCTATCGCCAACAGCGACAATGTGAAGGTGGGTGAATGGGTCATCGCAGTGGGCAATCCATTCGGACTCAACAATACCGTTACCGCAGGTATCATCTCTGCCAAGGCACGTTCGCTCGGTGCCAACGGCGTGGAGAGCTTCATCCAGACCGATGCTGCCATCAACGCAGGTAACTCTGGCGGTGCACTCGTCAACACCCAAGGTGAGCTGGTGGGCATCAACGCCATGCTCTACTCCCAGACCGGTTCCTACTCAGGCTACGGCTTCGCCATTCCTACCTCTATCATGAACAAGGTGGTGGATGACCTGAAGAAGTACGGAAGCGTACAGCGCGTGATGCTGAGCATCCAGGGTAGCGACGTGCTCAACTACATCAACGCCCAGAAGGAAAACGGCAAGGACGTGAACCTGGGAACCAACGAGGGTGTCTATATCGCCAAGGTAGATGAAGACGGCAACGGTGCTGCTGCCGGACTGAAGGAAGGCGACGTGATTACCAAGGTAGATGGCAAGAAGGTGACCAAGATGGCAGAACTGCAGGAGTCGCTCAATGGCAAGCGCCCTGGCGACAAGATGAGCATCACCTACCTGCGCAACAAGAAGGAGACCACCAAGACCATCACCCTGAAGAATGCCCAGGGCAACACCTCAGTAATCAAGAGCGCAGACCTCGACGTGCTCGGCGGAACCTTCCGTCCTGTTACAGAGAGCCAGAAGAACCAGCTCAGCATCAAGTATGGTGTAGAGGTGATGAAGGTGAACAGCGGTGCCCTGAAGGATGCCGGCGTTTCACGCGGATTCATCATCCAGCGCATCAACGACAGCAACATCACATCGCTCGACGACCTGCAGAAGGCTGTGAAGAGTGCTTCTACCAGCAAGGATCCTGTGCTCTACATCCAGGGTGTATGGCCTACAGGCAAGAAGGCTTACTTCGCTGTTCCACTGCAGAAGGACTAATCGGCTGAGGGGCGCCTTTCACCGGAAGAGCCGGCTGAAGTTCCTAAAAAAAGAGAACTTAATCCCCTCTGAAAAGATAAAAAATGACAAAATAGCAGGTATTTTGAAAAATATCTGCTATTTTTTTTGTTTTTCCAAACAAAAAGTGTACTTTTGCATCTACAAAATTAAATTGCTACCATGAGACAACTGAAAATTTCAAAGTCTATAACGAATCGCGAAAGCGCATCGTTGGACAAATATCTCCAAGAAATTGGACACGAGGAGCTCCTGACAACCGACCAGGAAGTGGAACTCGCACAGCGCATAAGAAAAGGGGACAAGAGAGCCCTGGAGAGATTGACCAAAGCAAACCTGAGATTCGTGGTATCTGTTGCCAAGCAATATCAGAATCAGGGACTCAGCTTACCTGACCTTATCAACGAAGGAAACGTTGGGCTTATCAAAGCTGCAGAAAAATTTGATGAAACACGCGGCTTCAAGTTCATCTCGTATGCCGTTTGGTGGATCAGACAGAGCATTCTGCAGGCTATAGCTGAGCAGAGCAGACTGGTACGCCTCCCCCTCAACCAGGTGGGTAGCGTCAACAAGATAACAAGGGAACTCAACAAGTTCGAGCAGGAACACGAGCGCAAGCCGAGCGTGGATGAGATTGCCGAGCGTGTGGATTTGCCCGAAGACAAGATTGCAGACGCCATGAAGGCGAACTCACGCCACGTGAGCATGGATGCACCTATCGCCGACGGCGAGGACAGCAGCATGATCGACTTCCTGGCTGGCGACTCATCCAATACCGACAGGGAACTCGCCATAGAATCGCTCAAGGCGGAGGTTAGCCGCATACTGAAGCTGCTCACCGACAAGGAGCAGAAGGTGCTGAGAGCATTCTTCGGAATAGACGGCTCGCCGGAAATGACCCTGGATGAGATAGGTGAAAAGTACAACCTGACGAGGGAGCGTGTAAGGCAGATCAAGGAGAAAGCCCTGCGCCGACTCAGACACAACACGAAGAATAAACTGCTGAAATCCTATCTGGGACAGTAAGCGCAAAACATAAGTATAGAAAAGAATAAATGAAAGTTTTAAAAATCGCATTAGCACTGGCTATCGCAGCCATCTCTTCATTCACGGCTCACGCCAAGAATGATCCGACAACTGCATATATGTTCGGTTTCGCATCGTCGTTCAGCGACTCTACGGTGTATATGACCAGCGTGCAGAGAGTTGATTCAGTATATCTGACTCACAAGAAGCTCTTCCTGGACAACAGAGAGAACTACTCCCTGCAGCTAAAGGAATACCTGGAGTCGATCGGTGCACCAAAGAGAACCTGCATCGTGATCTTCGACCGCAACTTCAAGAAGGCGGAGAAGAAATGGTCCAAACTGCACGACCGTTACACCAAGCAGGCGAAGGCAAAGCGCCTGAAGAACGGCGAGAAGCCGAAGGACCTCCCTACTCCATGGCAGATGAAGAACATCGACGAGAGCAAGTTCATGTTCAAGGCGGTAGAGCCAAGCGACATGGAGGAGCCAAAGACCAAGGCTGAAAGAAAGGCTGAAAAAAAGGAGGCAAAGGCTCAGCTGAAGCAGAAGAAAGCGGAAGTGAAGAGCCAGCTGAAGCAGAGAAAAGCCGAAGTGAAGCAGAAGAAGGCGGAACTGAAGCTGAAAAAGGCGGAAGCCAAGAAAAAAGCTGAAGCATAAAGAAAAGAAGTTTTTAAAAAATATTTAGTAGTTAATACCTATAATTTTTTAGGGCGTCAGCGGTACTAGATTACCGCTGAATGTTAGTAGTTTAGTTCAGCCCCTAGGAAGTTGTGAAATCTCCAAAAGGGCAAAAGCCCCCGGAAGTTGTGAAACCTCCGGGGGCTTTTTTTATAGGAATAAACCTGATGTCTTTATTTCATTTTATCCTTAAACCAGTTGGTAATCTGGCGCAGGAGATGATTGCGGGTGTTACCTCCCGAAATGCCGTGGTTGCGGTTGGTGTACCACAGCTCCTTGAAATCCTTGTCTGCCTGAACCAATGCCTCTGAATACTCGAAGGTGTTCTGTGGATGAACATTGTCATCTGCCAGTCCATGACAGATAAGCAAGGCTCCGTGCTGCTTGTCGGCACGTTCGATTGGGTTTACCTTGTAACCCTCCTCGTTCTCCTGAGGAGTACGCATGTAACGCTCGGTATAGACCGTATCATAGAAGCGGTAGCAGGTAGGAGGCGCAACAGCCACACCCGCCTTGAACACAGGGCGGCCTTCGCTCATACTCATCAGGGTATTGAAACCGCCATAGCTCCATCCCCAGATACCGATGTTGTCCTTATCCACGTATGGCAGACTGCCCATATAGAGCGCTGTCTCCACCTGATCCTTTGACTCCAGGTCGCCGAGGCGCAGATAGGTGCACTTCTCAAACTCAGCACCACGGGCACCGGTTCCACGGCCATCTACACAAGCCACGATGAATCCCTCCTGAGCCAGATAGTAATCGAAGGCTCCACCGGAACCCATGCTTCCCGTGCTCCAGGAATTGAGCACCTGCTGACTGCCCGGACCGGAATACTGGAAGAGGATGACCGGATACTTCTTGCTGGCATCGAAATCTACCGGCTTCACCATCCATCCGTCGAGCTTCACGCCCTCTGATGTTGTGAAGGTGAAGGTCTCGCGCTTGCCCCAGTTATACTGCTTGGTCTTCTCCAACAGCTTCTTGTTGTCCTCCAGGGTCTTGATCACCTTACCCTTGTTGTTGCGTACGGTGTAAACGTATGGATGGCTGTAGCTGCTCCAGTTATTCACGAAATAGCGGTAATCGCCTGAGAAGTAAGCCGAGTTGGAACCCTCCTCAGAAGTGAGTCGCTCCACCTTGCCGTTCTTGTGAGCCACATAAACCTGGCGGTCGTGTGCATTGAGCATGGCTGCCTGGAAGTAGATGTCGCCGGTCTTCTCATCCATGCCGTAGATGGCGGTAACATCGTAGTTGCCCTTCTCTACCTGGCGGATCAGCTTGCCTTTCATATCATAGAGATAAAGGTGCATGTAGCCGTCGCGGTCGCTAGGGAGCAGGATGTTCTTCTTGCCCACGATGCTGTTCTCCATCACCTCTTCCTTGATGAACTTAGGTACGCTTTCCTGGATGATCTGCTTGCTCTTGCCGGTGAATGGATTCACGGAGTAGAGGCGCATGTCGTCCTGGTGGCGGTTCATCGTATAGACGATGAGACTGTTGGCATCTGGAGTGGTCTTGATGCGAGGATAGTAGCCGTCTGCATCTACCGGAACATCCAGTGCGAGGGTCTTGCCCGTCTTCATATCGTAGCTCCAGAGGCTCACCTTGGAGTTGTCCTGTCCTGCCTTAGGATACTTGTAGGAATACTCTCCCGGATAATCGTGAAACTCGCTGCGGGTAGGCTTGGCGCCTTCGAAGAGCTGGAGCGAATAGGTCTTCACGTGGCTTTCGTCGAAACGGATCCAGCCGAGTGAGGTTCCGTCAGCATTCCAGGCGAAGGCACGGTTGAAGGCAAACTCCTCCTCATATACCCAGTCGGGAATACCATTGATCACTTCATTGAACTTTCCGTCCTTGGTAACCTGCACTTCCTTCTCGCCATCGGTTACGAAGATGTTGTTGTCCTTGACGAAGGCGATGTGGCGTGAATCCGGTGACCAGGTAGCCACCTGCTGGTTCTCGCCCTCAGAAAGCTTCTTGATGGTCTTGCGGGCAATATCATAGATGAAGTACTCAGCCTTGAACGAACGGCGATACACCGCCTTGCTCTTGGTGAAGACGAGCATCTTCTTGCCATCCGGGCTCATCACGTAGCCCTCTACCGACTTCATCGGAGCCTTGGCAGCCTCAACGTCGAAGAGCACAGCCACCTGCTTGCCTGTCTTGAAAGAATAACTTACTACCTGCTTGCCATCAGAACTGATGGAAGCATAGAGATCGGTACCCTCAATAGGGTTGATTCCTGTAACGTATGAGGCAGAGAATGCACCTGAAGTAATCGACTTCAAATCGAGCTTCTCAGCTGCCTGCATTACTGATGCCATCATCATCGTTGCAACAAAAATTGAAAATCTTTTCATGTATTGTATTGAATGCTTTTGTTTTTCCTGCTTCATCCAGCAGCTGACTAATCCTTATCCGATTAGTCCTTATCCTGCTGATTAGTCCTTATGCAGCGCTTCGATAGGCGAATAGTCCTCGTCTTCCAGCAGTTCCTTGACGGTGATTTTCGGATTGCGCTTCACATAAGCCTGGATGGTCTTCACATACTTGGTGTCCAGGATATCCTTGCCCAACGCCTTGTTCACGGTCCACATGATCTTGCCCATGTGCAGGTCGCGGTCCAGCTGCGGACGGGTATCGAAATCCTTCATCGGATAGATGCTCAGCAGATAGAAGGTGAGGCAGTCGGGCACGATATACTCGCGCTGCATGGTAGCACGCTGCTGGGCTGTATAGAATTTCTTGTAGAGCGGATATTCCGGACCCAGATACTTATCCAGTGAAATACCTACCGAATGCTCACCTACCACGATACTCTGGTCGAGCGCACCAATCTGGGCATAGAAGTATGGCTGCTGAAGCTCAGGCAGCCAGTCGTGCAGACGGCCGAACGACTTCTTCAGCTGCTCGTTGATGTCGTCCATGTTCGCATACATGGCCTCAGCATCTGCGATAAGCGACTGGAGGGTGGAATCCTGATAGAACATCAGGAAACGGTTGCTGATATTGGCGTCGGTAATGGTGCCAAGCTGCAGCATCTTCTCTATCAGTGTTCGGGTTTCTATCGGATAGTCAGTATTCATCTGCTGAAGGGCAGAGAAATCACCGGTGGTAAGGTATCTGCTTTGCAGACGGTCGTAGCGCTGCACCGTTAAAGGGACAGCGTCAGCCTCCTCGTTCGGCTTGAACTTGAACTCGCAGGCCGAACAGAGCATAATAAATGCTAATATGACGATATAATCAAATATTCTTTTCACGTAATTTTAAAGTCTTCTGGTTACGACTGCAAAAATACTAAAAAATATTTAAATTACCAAGTAAAATCTCAAAAAAATAATAAAAAACAGCCAATAGCGAGCAAAATGCTAACACTTTTACTCACTATTGGCTATCTGTGCAATATTCTGTCGTTTATTGAGGAGTTAAGGAGTTAGTTCCCTACTATCGAATCGTGCAGGAAACGGAAACCTTCACGGGTTCCTCGATCTGCTTCTTCCACTCCTTCAACCACTGATACCATTCTTTCTCACCCTTGAAACCATAGGTTTCGTTGGCACTGGTATAGGCGAGCTTGTAGCTCAGCTTCTTGCCGGAAGGCTTCACCACCTGGGTGTAGCAGTCCTTGTTGGCTGGTTCCTGGCTCACCAGGGCGCTCTGCGGCACGTAGATTCCCAAGCCTACGGTTTCCAATTTGTGCTTGCCGTCATCCTTGCCTGTAGGCCAGTCGCTGCCGTAGCAGCCACGCAGACCCTTGCCGTCGGCAAACTCGCTGGAACCCTTCACATTGATGAGTCCGGTAGCAAACTGATAACCAGAAGCATCCTTGTTGAAGAACACATCTACATCGAAATCACGATGACCGGCGTAGATCGTGTAGCGGATGGTAGCATTCAGCGGTTTCAGACCCGGAGCCGGAACCCAGCCGTTATCCACCACCTCGACGATGGCACGGAGCGGACCTTCGGAGATGACGCGCTGCTCCTGATACTTCACATCGGTGAGATGCAGCTGATTCTTGCCGTCCCAGCCACGCAAGGCTCCCAGTCCGTAGGTGTTCCCTACCCAAAGGCAGTCGTCGCCAGAGCCAGCCTGTAGCTGTCCTTCGGATGGATAGAACTGTGTGTCGTAGATTACCAGTCCCTTGTTGATCTTACCGTAGAGGTCGATGGTCTGTCGATTGTCGAAATAGACGCGCATGGCAACCAGTTCACTCTCGAAGCAGACACCGTGGGAATGAACATAGTGATAGACATCCTTGGTCTTCTTGTCGAAGGAGATGCTTCGCAGATAGATGTCCTGTCTGTTCTTGGCAAGTTTCTTGTTCTTGCTAGGCAGACAGAGTTCGGCGAAGGTACGGGCAGGATACTGCGCCTGTTCGCCCTCTGTAAAGAGCTGCACCTGGCAGTTCTTGGTTTCCTTCTTGCCGAGATCGAGCAGGAAGCAGAGTTCATCGTTGGTACAGTCGCGGTTGGTGTCGTCGAGCTGTGAAGGAATCTCCTTTCCATCCACGGTTACCACCGCACGCTGAATCTCCCCGATGCTTCCCAGCTTGCTGAGGTCGATTACCACCGGTTCGTCTGTCTTCACCATCTTTGACGGATTGGTCACCGTCACATTGAAATTCGCCTGTGCCTGTGCTGTCAAAGCCATCAGCGACACGAGCGCCATCATCATTTGTTTCTTCATCATAGATTCTTATTTTAAGTTTGTTTTATCGTCTTCTTACAGTTTCGAGAAGAGCTTCTTGTCCCTGGCGTAATACTGCCAGAGGATGGAGCAATCGAAAACCTGCGGAATCTTCTCCTCTACTCTATTCTCCTGAATCTTCTTGCGGTCTTCATCGAAATCGTGCTTCCATGCCTGGAAAGCCCTGCGGGCCTTGAAGATTGCCTTGAAGTCGCCCAGGTTGCGTTTCAGGATCAGCATCTCGAAAGCAGCCAAGTAATCCAGGAACCATCTCACTCTCATAACATGATATAATTCTTTGTCGCTCAGATTCTTATAGAGCATCGTTAGATTGTTTCTGAAATTCAGGAAAGTCTTCATCGGATTGCTCTTCGGTAAGGTTCCACCACCCACGTGATAGACTTCACTCTCCGGAATGCAGTAGATCTTCCTACCCATCAGGCGCAATCGCCAGCAAAGGTCTATTTCCTCGTTATGGGCAAAGAAGCGGCCATCCAGTCCGCCTGCCTCCCAGTAATCCTTGGCACGGATCATCATGCAGGCACCCGTAGCCCAGAGCACCTCCTGCTGGTAATCATACTGTCCGTTGTCGCGCTCCACGGTCTCAAAGATGCGGCCGCGGCAGAACGGATAGCCGAACTTGTCGAGGAAACCGCCGCAGGCTCCCGCATACTCAAACATATCCTTGTCGTATTCCGCCAGGAGCTTTGGCTGGCAGGCTGCCACCTGGGGATGGGAATCCATGAACTCGATGAGCGGAGTGAGCCAGTGATGAGCCACCTCCACATCGCTGTTCAGGAGAACATAATACTCTGCCTCTATCTGCTCCAGCGCACGGTTGTAGCCCTCGGCAAAGCCGAAGTTCTGCTCCAGCACGATGGTCTTGACGTGGGGAAACTGAGTCTCCAGGAGAAGCATTGACTGGTCTGACGAATTGTTGTCAGCCACCCATATCTCAGCATCCTGCCGTGAATACTCCACGACATTAGGCAGATACTTGGCAAGCATCTTCTGCCCATTCCAGTTTAATATTACGATTGCAACTTTAGCCATATTTTACTGTAAACTCTTTAACTTATTATTCAGGAGATTGGTAAACTCATAGTTCTTGAGTCCCCATTTCGGTGCAACGAGCAGTTCCTTAGGCGACTGGCTGACGAACCGCTCCAGCACCAGGTCCTTTCTCAAGAGCCGGATGTATTTTACGATGACATCGATGTATTCCTCCACCGTATAGACGTGGAAGGGATGCTCTGCATACTCCTGTGCCAGGCGAGTTCCCTTGATGATCTGCATCTGGTGAATCTTCAGGATGTCGATGGGAAGGGAAGAGATGATGGGCGCCTGACGGAGACTCTCTGCCGCATCCTCACCCGGCAAGCCGATGATGATGTGGGCACCCGTGAGGATTCCCCTGGCGTGGGTTCGCTCCACCGCATCCCGGCAGCAGGCGAAATCATGACCACGGTTGATGCGCTTCAGGGTCTCATCGTTGGCACTCTCAATGCCATACTCCACCAGCACGAAGGTGTGCCGGTTCAACGCCTCGAGATAATCCAGCAATTCATCGCTCACGCAATCAGGACGGGTTCCTATCACGATTCCCACTACATCCTCTACCTGCAGCGCCTCCTCGTACATCTGACGGAGAAGTTCCACTTTGGCGTAGGTATTGGTATAAGCCTGGAAATAAGCCAGATACTTCATATCCGGATACTTCCTGCTGAAGAAGGCCTTGCCCTCCTCCAACTGCTCCGTTATCGACTTCCTGCGGTCGCAATAGCTGGGATTGAACGTACGGTTGTCGCAGTACGTGCATCCTCCGCTCGAGATTCTTCCATCCCTGTTAGGACAGGAGAATCCTGCATCTATCGAAATCTTCTGAACCCGGAAGTCAGGAAACTGCTTCCGGATCCAGGAGCCAAAATCATTGTAGTACATTGAACTTTGAGGTTTGAACTTTGAACTTTATGATCAGCCTTCACTTTGAACTATCAAATCAATTCTGCCTTCAATGCCGTCTTGTCGTGATTGAAACCACCCAGACGAACCTTGATGAGCTGATTGTCGTATTCCTCCTTGGCGAGAGCTGGCGAAAGTTCCACACGAACATAGTTCTTGGTGAAACCATGCATTGCCTTGCCTCTTGGCGCCTTCTCGAAGAGCACCTCTGCCTCGGTACCGATGTACTGGGCATAGAACTCCTGAGTCTTCTGGTCGCTCAACTCAAGGAGACGCTTGGAGCGCAGCTTCTTCTCCTTCTCATCTACCACGTATGGAATCTTCAAGGCTGCTGTTCCAGGACGCTCGGAGTATGGGAACACGTGGAGCTGCGTAACAGGCAGGCTCTTCAGGAACTCATAGCACTCCTCAAAGCACTCCGGAGTTTCACCACGACAGCCCACCATCACATCTACGCCGATAAACGCATCAGGCATCTTCTCCTTGATCAGGTTCACCTTGTGGGCGAAGAGCGCCTTGTCGTAACGGCGGTGCATCAGCTTGAGCACCTCATCGCTTCCGCTCTGCAGCGGAATATGGAAGTGAGGCATGAAGGCACGGCTCTCGGCACAGTAGGCGATGAGGTCATCATCGCAGAGATCCGGTTCCAGACTGGAGATACGGTAACGCTTGATGCCTTCCACCTGGTCCATCGCCTTCACAAGGTCGAGGAAACGCTCATGGGTGGTCTGTCCGAAGTCACCGATATTCACACCGGTAATCACGATTTCCTTGCCGCCCTCAGCTGCCGCCTGCTCACACTGAGCCACGAGCGACTCGATGCTTGGGTTGCGGGAATTGCCACGGGCGAAAGGAATGGTGCAATAGGTGCAGTAGTAGTTGCAACCATCCTGCACCTTCAGGAAGTAGCGGGTACGGTTGCCACGGGAACATGAAGGCTGGAAGGTCTTGATCTCCTTGGTCTTCACGCTGTGGTGCTGATGAAGCGCAGAATCAGAAGGCTCCAGGTTCTCGCCGGTGACAGGAAGTCCGTTTTCTGCGGCAAACTTCTTGGCCCATGCATCGCTGAGATACTGAATCAAGTGGGCCTTCTCGTTGGCGCCCAACACCAGGTCAACACCTTCTATCTTGCTCACATTCTCTGACTCCAGCTGCGCGTAGCAACCGGTGACGATGACGAAGGCACCAGGATTCTGTCGCACCATACGATGGATAGCCTGACGGCACTTATGATCGGCAACTTCAGTCACCGAGCAAGTATTGATGAGACAAATGTCTGCTTTCTCCCCCTTCTGTGCCGTAATGACGCCCATATCTTCGAGCATCTTGCCGAAAGTGGAGGTTTCCGAGAAATTGAGTTTGCAGCCCAGCGTATAGTAGGCTGCCTTTTTGCCTTGGAAGGCACTTGAATCTATCATATATTTATCTTTTTCTTTGGTTTCTTTTAAG
This sequence comes from Prevotella sp. TF12-30, assembly GCF_003436715.1. NCBI lineage: Bacteria > Pseudomonadati > Bacteroidota > Bacteroidia > Bacteroidales > Prevotellaceae > Prevotella > Prevotella sp. TF12-30. The sequence continues at coordinate 15,503 of NZ_QSQJ01000026.1, forward strand.
CTTTTGCCCTTTACCTTTCCCTTCGGCCGGTGACCGTTGGTTCAGGGCGCATAGTTGATTGCTTTTCATACCCAGGGCGTTCTCCCCAAAAGACCCTAGGTCTATAAAACGAAAAAGCCGCTAGACCGAAGTCCAGCGGTTGTTTCTCTCATTTTTCGTTCGCAAGTAATTCTAAATTACTTAACTGAATCTGTAGCAGCAGCAGCTGTATCAACAGCAACTGAATCAGCAGCTGAATCAACTACAGCTGTGTCAGAATCAGCAGTAGCTGCTGTCTGAGCTGTTTTGTTACCACATGATGCGAAAGAGATAGCTGCGATAGCTACGAACATAAAAACTAATTTCTTCATTTTCTTTGCTTTTTAAATCTGTAAAACAATCATTCGTTTATTAAAACTGATGCAAAGGTAAGCATTTTTTTGATACGGCGAACTTTTTTTTGTGTTTTTTTTTAGGGGTGTTTTGTAACAAAATCACAAACTACTGATATTCAACAATTTACAAAGTACTAACAAAAGTTAAAGTTTTTGGTGTGTCCGAAAACAGCCCGATTTTAACACTTTTCGGTGTTTTTTAGCGTAACAAAGGTGCGCGCCAACACCCCGGCTAAGCCGAGCTATATACATATAATAAGGTACGCGCGAGGAAGAAAGCAGAAACTTTTTCTAAGAAATCAAGCCTCAAAACTTGGTTGGCAGCAAACTTTTCTGTAACTTTGCACTCGAAAAAGATTCTTTGATAAACAGAAAAATGATACAGCTAAAAGAAAATCAGGGCATTCCCCGCAGCATTCTCCTGATGATGTCTATCATCGCAGGACTCACAGTAGCCAACTGCTACTACAACCAGCCGCTTCTCGAACTGATCCGCCACGATCTGGACATTACCGAGCAAAGCGCCAACCTCATCACCGTGATTACCCAGATAGGTTATGCGCTGGGACTGTTCTTTCTCATCCCTATGGGAGACATGTTTTCGCGCAAGAAACTCATCCTCGTGAACATGACCATCGCAGCCTTGATGGCAATCGTGATGGCTGTGGCACAAAACGTATGGATGCTCTGGGGAGCTTCCCTGCTCATCGGTGCCTGTTCCGTGATTCCCCAGTTCTTCATCCCGATAGCCGGACAGTTCTCCGCACCCGAGAACAAGAGCAGGAACATGGGCATTGTGCTCTCCGGACTGCTCACGGGTATTCTTGCCTCACGGGTAATCAGCGGTTACATCGGCGAATGGCTGGGATGGCGGGAGATGTTCTTCATCGCCGCCCTCGTCATGGTGGTCTGCATGGGAATCATGATGCAGATGATGCCTGAGATGAAGCGCAACTATGTGGGTACTTACAGAGGACTGATGACTACCGTGGCTGAGATCTTCATCCTCCATCCTTCCATCCGCATCTACTCCATCCGTGCCGCCTTCGGTTTCGGAAGCATGATGGCGATATGGTCTTGCCTCGCCTTCCATCTTGCCCAGCCTCCTTTCTGTGCAGGCAGCGACATGGTGGGAATGCTCGGACTCTGCGGAATCATGGGAGCCGTGGCAGCCAGCAGCGTAGGAAAGCTGGTTCCAAGGTTCGGAATCCACAAGTTCAGCCTCTTCGGAGCAGCCATGCAGATCATCGCCTGGGCAATAGCCCTCCTCTTCGGCAACACCTATGCAGGACTCATCGCAGCCATCATCCTGGTAGATATCGGACTGCAATGTCAGCAACTCAGCAATCAGAGTGGCTGCCTGCAGGAGATTCCGCAGGCAGCCAACCGCGCCAACACCATCTTCATGACGACCTATTTCATCGGTGGTTCGCTCGGTACGTTCTGTGCCGGATACGTGTGGGCTCAAGCCGACTGGCTGGGAGTCTGCATCGTAGGCATTTCCTTCGCCTTCATCTCCCTGATGATTTCACTGAGCAATAAGAAATAAGAAAAACAAAAAGAGATTATATTCCCAGCCAATCAGGAATATAATCTCTTTTTTATTTGATAGAGACTGAAGCCGGCATTTCTGCCGAGACTTCAACTACATCTTCTCCTCTCCATACATTTCTTTCCACCAGCTGCCATCATCCTGCAGCCACTTGGCAAACCATGCGAAGATGGTGTTCTGCCACTTCAACCGCTTCTCGTAATCGATGATGTGATGATCCTGACCATCTACCAGAACCATCGCCGTTGGACGGCCAAGAAGCTTCAAAGCCGTATAGAGCTGAATACTCTCTCCCACAGGCACATTGTTATCGGCTGTTCCATGCACGAAGAGCAATGGAGTATGAATCTTGTCAGCATTGTAGAGCGGACTCTGATCTACGAAGAGATGCTTGTTGGTCCAAGGATACTCGTTCGCCATGGAAACCTCGCTGTAGCTGTATCCCCAATAGCCTTCGCCCCAATAACTGGTATGGTCGCTGATGCCGGCATGAGAAATGGCTGCGGCAAAGAGATCGGTCTTGGTCTGAAGATACTGAGTCATAAAGCCACCGTAGCTGGCGCCGATACAACCTATTTTCTTGCGGTTTACGAAACTATGCTCATCGCAGAAAGCCTGTGTGCTGGAGATAATATCCTCAGCCACTCCCTCGCCGGCTGTATCCACGTGGCGGGCAGAGAACTTCTGACCGAAACCGGTGGCTCCGCTTGGGTTCACGACCAGAACCACATAACCCATCGCTGCATAGACATGATGAGGATAGCGGCTCTGAAACATACGGGTAGTTGGACTGCAACCGCCATAGTAGTTCACCACCATCGGATACTTCTTGGAAGCATCGAAATGAGGTGGCAGATAGTAACGGCAGCAAAGAGTGTCGCCACGGGAATTCACGAAGTTCCAAGCCTTGCACTCGCCCAGCTCGATGTCTTTCAGCAGGCGGGCACTGAGATCATCTACGAGCAGCGACTTCTGCGCCTTGGTGCTCATCTTGTAGAGTCGGTCGGCATTGGATGCACTCTGTCCTGAGAACGCCATTTCCGGAGCAGCCGCTGCGATGGAGAAGCTCTTGATGTTCTCCTCCGGAGTCTTGAGCAAAGTAAACTTACCCGACTTAGGGTTCAGTTGGAAGAGATGCATGCAGTCTTTATCCTCGGCTGTAAAGTAAATATTGCCATCCGCCTTGCTCCAATCCACGCTCTGCACGTTAGGATTGAAATTCTTGGTCATCGGGCGAACCTTCTTATCCGCCAGGTTCATCAGATAGAGCTGAGTGTCAACCATGCTAGGAATCTGTCCCTCCTCCACATTCTTTCCAATTCCATCGAAAGCCTCAGGCGAACCGGTAACGAGAATGCTCTTGCCGTCTGGAGAGAACTGGGCACTGTTCAGGAATTCACCCTTCTCTACCAGCGCCTCAACACTCATATCGTTCAGATCGAGACGATAGAGCGAGTTGAGAGTAGTAGGACGCTTGGTAAGGCGCTCCTCGCTCTTGCCGATGAGCAGATAGCGGGAATCTGCGGAAATATCGTTGAGATAAACATTATGGTAGCCGAAGGTAAGCGGCTGGAGAATGCCTGAAGCCAAATCATACTTAGCCAGATAGCTGCGGGGTCTCCATCCTGGCTGGCGGTCATCTGGTTCTTTTACATCGTACACCTGAGGGTCCTTCTTTCTGCCTTCCTCATAGAGCGTATAGATGAGCGATTTCTCATCTGGAGTAAACTGGAACCATCCCTCCGGAATGTTTGCCGCCAACACCTCTCGCTCCATATTCATCGGATTGATGGTAATCAGCTGAACTTCGCCATCTGCCTTTCCTTCGCCGGCAATGGAACTGTCGCTCGCCTTCTCGGTAAAATACAGTTTGTTGGTACGAGGCATCCATCTTACACTTTCCTCGAAAGAAGCAACCACCTTGTTGGTCTGACAGTTTCTCAATTCATTGACGCTATGGTTCTTGCCCTGACGATCTACCCAAGTCTTGCTCACGATCATGAACTTGCCGTTTGGCGACATCTGAACGCTCGCATAGTTAGGCATACAGATTACATCGTATATATTAAAGGTACGCTTGGTGCTGGCAGAAGATTCGCCCACGCTCAGCTGCTTGCCATCAGCCGCAGTAATGCTGATCTTGAAATCCTGATCAGCTTTCTTTTCTGAAGAAGATGATTTTTCTGATGCATTCTTTTCAGAAGCGGAAGCATCGGCAGATGAAGCGGTGAGGTACTTGATGACTACGGTATGAGTAGAAGGCATCAGGACAGTCTCCGCCTTATCGCCATTCACTTTCACCTGCTCTCCATCCACAAAGAGGCGATACTGCTTCAATCCCTTCACCTCGATGGTAGCCTGGGTACGGCTGGAGTTCGATATGGTGAACGAAGCCAGGTGAAGAGCATTCTGCCTGCTATCAGCCAGGAGCTGAGAAGCAGCCACCTCCTTACCATTATTCAATAAGGTAAACGAGAGCGGAGAGTCGAGCACACCCTCCATCGAAAATTTCTCCCCCTTCACATTTACGCTATCCGCCATCCAAGGGGTTGCTACAGGATAAGGACCTGCATGTCTCAGCTTCTGCACTTCGATGGTCTCGGCAAAGGCAGAAAGCGATGTTCCGAGCGAAGCACAGAGTGCAGCACTAAACGTAAGAGCCCGGAGGCTCATTTTAGTTGATTTCATCATAACTGATTTATATTTTTATTCTATTGTTTATTCTATGATCATCCAAGAAACACTGAATTTCTATTTCGCTGCGAAATTACAAAATAAAGTTGAGATAAACGAATGAATGGCTTACATTTTATGCTTTTTGCAGGGTTTCTGATAAATTTATGTTATTTCAATGTTAAGGACGGCTTTCAGAAAGTTATTGTTGGGTTAAACCCCTCCCGGTGTCATTGTCTTTACAAAAGAATCTATTATCTTTGCATCGTCAAACAAACAAAAAGGCAAAAAGATAGTCAATAAACAAGGATATTCAAACACGAAGAATATGAATAAGAAAAATATGATTTTGATGAGTACTCTGCTCGTCTGCTCGCTAGAAAGTTTCGCACAGAGCGATGCTGAGGTCACAGATTCCCTCTGGAAAGATGTGGATCTCAACGCTGTTACCGTAGTTGCATCCAAACCACTGGTAAAAATGGAGACCGACAAGATGACCTACAATGTGCAGCAGGATGCTGACGCCAAGGCTTCTACCGTTCTCGATATGCTGCGCAAGGTGCCGATGGTTACCGTGGATGGACAAGATAACATTACCGTGAACGGTTCATCCAGCTTCAAGGTGTATGTGGACGGAAAACCCAACCCGATGTTCTCAGCCAACCCCTCGCAGATTTTCAAGGCAATGCCGGCTACCATGGTCAAGAACATTGAGGTAATCACCAATCCGGGAGCCAAGTATGATGCTGAAGGTACGGGAGGCGTGCTTAACATCGTACTCAACAAGCAAGCCGTGAACGGCGGCGGAGGCAGCGATCTCAGCAATGGCTATAATGGCAACATCAGTGCTGCTGCCGGTAACCAGACGCAGCGCATCTCCGCCTTCATCAGTGGTCAGCAGGGCAAGCTTACCTACAGTGCCAACGGAATGTACAATCATCAGCGCATGGATGGAACCACCATCTCCTTCGACCGAATCCAGAAGGATGGAAGCACAATGAACTACTATCAGAATTCGGATATGAAGCAACCGTTCTCCATGGGCAACATTAGTCTGAGCTACGAACTCGATTCGCTGAGCAACATCAGTGCCACGGCTGGTCTGACCTCCTTCAGCCAGAAGATTACGGGTCACCCTCTCACGAAGATGGCAGGCGGAATCTACGGCGAAGGATTCGAATACGGCAATGAGATGAAGCAGGATATGGGCAACACCTCCTTCAACGGAAGTCTCGATTATCAGCGATTCTTCAACAAGGAGCGTACGAACTATCTCATCCTCAGCTATCTCTTCAGTACCAACCCTTCTCACACCGACGACTATACATTCTACGACAATATCAGTCATGTGACGACTCTCCAGCTCAACGACCTGCTCTCGAAGAGCAAGACACGCGGAACGGAACATACATTCCAGGCAGACTTCACCCATTCGCTCAGCGCCACCCAGCGTCTGAACTTCGGAGCCAAGTATATTGCCCGCATCAACAAGAGCGATTCCCGCTACTACGACGTGGCTGAAGATAAAAGCGAAACGCTGAATCCTGCCAACAGTATGGAGTATAAGAACACCCAGAACATCCTGGCTGCCTATGCTGAATGGAAAGGAAACTTCGGAAAGATAGGAACCATGCTGGGAACCCGATACGAACAGACCTGGGAGAAAGTGAAATTCGAGCAGGGCAAGGGCGACAACTTCGACAAAAACTACGGCAACTTCGTGCCGAGCGCCAGCCTCTCCTACAGCATCACTCCAGGAGTGAATCTCGGCGTGAACTACAGCATGAGAATCACCCGTCCGGGAATCACCTATCTCAACCCGTATGTAGATCGCAGTAATCCTACCGCCATCAGCTATGGTAATACAGACCTCGACGTGGTGAAGTCGCATCAGTTGAACATGGTGTTCAATTATTACAACCCTAGATTCATCCTGAGCACGACTCTGGGCTATGGATTCTGCAACAACCAGATAGAGCAGTATTCATTCATCGATGCAGACAACCTGCTCAACACCACCTACGGCAATGTTTCGAAGACTCGCAACGCCAGTCTGAATGTCTTTGCCAACTGGCTGGTGTTCAAGAAGACGAGACTGATGCTGAACGAGAGTCTTAGCTACAACGACCTGCGCAGCGAAATCCTGGGATGGAAGAACCATGGCTGGAACAGCAGTACGATGATCAATCTGCAACAGACTCTGCCTTGGGAACTGCAATGGACAGTAGGAAGTATCATTCAGAGCAAGCAGCAAAACCTGCAGGGCTATCAGAGCGGAATGGCTTTTTTCTACTCCACCCTCTCCAAATCCATCGTCAAGGATAAGCTGGACCTGAGTCTGATGTTTCTCACACCAACCGACGACAAGCTCAACATCAAGCAGAAGACCGTGGGTTCAGACTATGTGCAGAATATGACGGTGAAGGTGCCTCTGCGCCAGATCAGTCTCACCCTTACCTGGAAATTCGGCAACACCAAGAAGCAATTCCAGCAGGCGAAATCCAACATCAAGAACGATTTCCAGGAAGAAAAACAGGGAATCCAGACGGGTGGAATGAATGGAAACTAACAAGCCCAGGAACCATCGGAAACATAGAATAGAATAATCAATACACTCTCTCGAACGAGTTGCAATGCATAAAAAAAGCATTCGCAACTCGTTTTTTAATGCTATCTATTGTCTATTTGATTTCTTTTTTGTACTTTTGCAAACAAAATATCACATAAAATCATAAAAGAATGAAGAAACAAACGCAAGCCATTCATTTGGAATACGAACGCCGCGATGCTTACGATTCGCTGAGCGTTCCAGTATATAACACCCTTGCCTACGAATTCGACAATGCTGCCGTGATGTCGGAAGCATTCACCGACAAGATCAAGGCACCTGATTACTCCCGTGTGGAGAATCCTACGGTAACCAACCTGGAGCGCCGAGTGGCAGCCCTCACCGATGCAGCCCACACCACAGCCTTCAACTCAGGAATGGCGGCAATCAGCAATACTTTCATGTCCTTGTCAGCACAGGGCAAGAACATCGTTACCTCGAAGCATCTCTTCGGTAACACCTATGCGCTGCTCGTGGCTACCCTGCGCCGATTCGGCGTAAAGGTCCGCTTGCGCGATTTAACCAATATCGAGGAGGTACGTGAGGCCATCGACGATGACACCTGTTGCGTATTCCTGGAAATCCTGACCAACCCACAGTTGGAGGTTGCCGATCTGAAAGCCATTTCGGAAGTGGCTCACGAAAAGAATGTTCCGCTGGTAGTGGATTCTACCGTGATTCCGTTCACACAGTTCTCGGCTAAGAATCTGGGAGTAGATATTGAGGTGGTTTCCAGCTCTAAATATGTAAGTGGTGGTGCAACTTCGCTCGGCGGTCTGGTCATCGACTACGGAACTCCTTATAACGGCGATTTCGCCAAGCGTCTCTATGGAGAAATGCTCTTCAACTTCGGCGCCTACATGACTCCACAGGTAGCTTATATGCAGACCATCGGACTCGAAACGCTCGATGCGCGCTATCGCGTTCAGAGCGGCAATGCCCTGGAACTTGCAAAAAAGCTGCGCACTCTACCTCAGATTCAGTATGTAAACTATGTAGGTTTGGAGGATAATCCTTACCACGAATTGGCGCAGCGCCAGTTTGGCAAGACGGCGGGAGCCATGATCTGCATTGATTTGGAAAGCAAGGAAGCCTGCTTCAGTTTCCTCAACAATCTGAAGCTCATCCATCGTGCCACCAATCTCTTCGACAACCGTTCGCTCGCCATTCATCCGGCAAGCACCATCTTCGGTGCGTTCTCCGAGAGTATGCGTAAGTCAATGGATGTGAAAGACACCACCATCCGCCTCAGCGTAGGTCTGGAGGATGTGGATGATCTCTTCGAAGACATCAAGCAGGCGGTTGATAATTTATAGTAAACTCAAGTTTCGCAAGTGGTTTAAGTACGGGCTGAAGGCCCAAAAGCTCATAGCCCAGGGCATCGCCCTGGGTATAATGGCAATCAGTAAGGCGCCCTGTAAGGGCAAAAGCTTTGTATATTGCCCGGTATTTAAAGTTAAAGATTAAAAAAAATGTACGATTTCGATAAGATCATAGACCGTTCGGGCAGCGACGACCTGAAGCATGGCGCCCTGCTGCCCCGTTGGGGACGAGATGATCTGCTGCCACTCTGGGTAGCCGATATGGATTTCGAGACCCCATCTTTCATTACAGATGCCCTCAAGGCAAGATTGGAACACTCTCTTTTCGGCTACACCATGGAGCCGGAAGATTATCTGCCCAGCATCATCGACTGGGTGCATGACCACCACCAGTGGGATGTGAAGCGAGAGTGGATCCGCTTCATTCCAGGTATTGTAAAAGGTATCGGACTCGTGGTGAATGTCTTCACCCATCCTGACGAGAAAGTCATCATCCAGCCCCCCGTTTATCACCCATTCCGTCTCACTCCTGAGGGCAACGGCAGAGAGGTGGTCTTCAATCCGCTGAAGATGAAGGAGGATGGATATTACGAGATGGATTTCGAAAACCTGGAGAAAATCTATGATGAGAAGTGCAAGATCCTGATTCTCTGCAATCCTCATAATCCGGGCGGTATTACCTGGAGCAAGGAAACCCTGCAGCGACTTGCCGACTTCTGCTACGAACATCATCTGCTCGTTATCAGCGATGAGATTCATGCGGACATGGCTCTGTTCGGACACAAGCACATTCCATTTGCTTCGGTTTCCGACAAGGCGCGCAACATCAGCATCACCTTCCAGGCTCCTTCCAAGACCTTCAACATTGCTGGAATCGTAAGCAGCTACGCCATCGTTCCAAACGAAGAAATCCGCAGGAAATTCTATCCTTGGCTGAGTGCCAACGAACTGGATGAGCCAACCCTCTTCGCTCCTATCGCCACCATCGCCGCTTTCCGCAAGGGTGAGGAATGGAGAAAGAAGATGCTTGCCTACATAGAAGACAACATCCGATTCGTAGAGGATTACTGCCGCGAGCACATTCCAGGCATTCGTCCGTTGCGTCCACAGGCTTCCTTCCTGGTCTGGCTCAACTGCCGAGACCTGCATCTCTCCCACGATGCGCTTCTCGATTTATTCATCGACAAGGCACACCTGGCGCTGAATGATGGTGAAATGTTCGGTCCTGGCGGCGAAGGCTTCATGCGACTGAATGTTGCAACTCCTAGAAGCATTCTCAAGCAGGCTTTGCAACAGCTGGAAAAGGCTGTAGCCCAACTCTAGACCAGCCAAGAGAAGCTTTTGCCCTTACAGGGCGACAAGTTTAAATCCATTACAAAACCCAGGGCGAGTGCCCTGGGCTATGAGCTTCTGCCCTTTCAGGGCGTATGGGGCTTACCGACGAAAGTTCTATCAATCAATATAAAAAGATATAATGATTTAATGGTGAGAGGAAGACCTTTATTCCTCCTCCATTAAATCACGTACCAGTTTGATTTCGTAATAATCAATGCCGGTTCCCAATGCTTCCTTGATTTCGCTGAAATGCTCCATCTCGGGATGAGCCTCCATGAATTCACGGATTTTCTTTTCGTGGGCACTAGAAATCAACGCACGCAATCCCACCTTTCCTTCCTTTACGTATGAGGTAAGATGACCGATGATGGTGCCTTTGGTAAAACCACGTTCTGCAGCAATCTGATCCACAGTCATACCCTGCTGGTAAAGATTGAAACTCACCTCCTTGGTTGGAATCTTCGGTTCCTTCGGCTCATTCGATTTCTTCTGCTTTCTGGCTTTTCTACCAGAGCCATAACCGGCACTTGAAGACGCGCCCTCGCCCATTTCATCCAGAAGCATGAACTGCGCCTTCTTCTTCAGATAATCAGTCACCGTAAACACAGCGCTGCGCTCGTATTTCAAAAGACGTTCCTTCAACTTCACATCCTCAGAAAAGACAGAGAAGCGGTCCTGGAACTGTTTCTTTGCTACCTTATTATCCGTATCTAGATTCGACTTTCTGATCAAATCGCTCAGAATACCTATCTTATCAAAGAAATACTCAGCACCCTTGTGAATACGCTCCTGCAGTTCTGCCTGAAGGATATCAGGATTCTGGGAAAGCATGCGGGTATATTGCAGACGGAACTTATCAGAAACACCTATCAGACTCTTCAGCACCACCTGCAACTTCTGATACTCGCTCACCACACGAGGATATTTGCTGTTGAAGAATTCTACCAGACAGCGCATCAGATGCTCGTAACTTCCGCTAATAGCATAGAAATCAAAAAGTTCGCCGATGCAGTGAAGCACGTATTGCTGCTCCAGATAGCTGATCTGCTCCTGGGTAGGCGCAGCAAGTTGACTGTTGAAAGCATCCACCGTCTGACTGCTGATGATGGCTCCACGAGACAAAGGCTGACTGAGCACCATTCCCTCCAAAGTCTTGCAGCGGCTCAAAGCCACGTAGGTCTGACCATGGGTAAAGGAATGGGAAGCATCGATGATGGCGTGTTCGAAGGTAAGGCCCTGACTCTTGTGGATGGTAATCGCCCAAGCCAGGCGCAAAGGATACTGTCGGAATTTTCCCTCTACCGTCTCCTCTATCTCCTTGGTCTCCTCATTGATCGTATATTTCGCATTCACCCACTCCATCTTCTCCAGCTCAAACTCCTCATCAGAATCCTTGCTGCGCACGATGATCTTATCTCCTTCCTCATCGGGTTTCACACCGATCACCTCACCAATCATACCATTATAGAAGCGGTGCTGCGGGTCGTTCTTGATAAACATCACCTGTGCTCCGGGCTTCAGAGTAAGCATGGAATCAGCCGGATAAGATGATTCCGGGAAGTTATCCTCCACCTCTGCCGTATAGGAAAAAGCCCTGGATGGCAAAGCGGCAAGCTGCTGCTCATTGATCTGCTGGGCTGGCGCATTATGAGTGGTCAGGCGGATGAAGTTACTGTTCTTCGGCGGTTCGAAATTAGGGATAAAACGCTGGTTCAATGCCTGCAAGGTAGCATCCGAAGCCCTGTTCTCCCTGATCTGGTTGAGCAGGGAGATAAACTGCTCGTCCTGCTGGCGATAAACCTTCTTGAGCTCTACGGTAAGATAGCCTACCTGCTTCAGCGCATTGCTGCTGAAGAAGAAAGGAGTATCGTAATGCTCTTTCAGAAGCTGTTCCTCCTGTGCCGTAACCACTGGTGCCAACTGCTGCAGATCGCCTATCATCAGGAGCTGCACACCGCCAAAAGGCAGGTCGTGGCGCTTGCGGTACTGGCGAAGCACCGAGTCGATGGCGTCGAGCAAATCGCTGCGTACCATACTGATTTCATCGATGACCAGCAGGTCGATGCTTCGGATGATGTTTCGCTTGAGTTTGCTGAACTGATAGCGTTTCTGTTCGCCGCTTCCGAAGGTTGTACCCGGAATGTAAGGCGAAAAAGGAAGCTGGAAGAACGAATGAATGGTCATTCCTCCTGCGTTGATGGCGGCAATACCTGTTGGGGCAAGCACCACCATTCGTTTAGGCGACTTCTCCTTGAGCTGTTTCAAGAAGGTTGTTTTACCTGTGCCTGCCTTGCCCGTAAGGAAGAGGTTAGCGCTGGTCTTTTCTATGATGTTCCATGCCAGGATGGATTCTTCGTTCATTTCCATTAGCTTCGTTTTTAGATTTCTTCCACGATCTCGTTCATTTCCTTGCGCTTCTTCTCGGTATGAGGACAATCCTCAGCAATATGACCGAGAGGGATAATCACTACAGCCTCGAAACCTTCGCGAGGGAAAAACTGCAGCATCTTGTCTGTATCATAATTGCAGACCCAGCAGGTGCCCAGACCTCTTTCGGTGGCAGCCAGACAGAGGTGCTCGGCAGCTATTGCCACGTCAATATCTCCATAAGGCTTCTCATCGTATCTGCGAACCCAGTTCTCATTCACGTTCTTCATTCCCACAATATACATTGGGGCTGTCTTGAACCACTCACGGTCGTAGCACTCCTGGAGTTTCTCCTTGGCCTCATCCGAACGGACGATGAGCCAAAGCCAAGGCTGTCTGTTCACTGCCGATGGAGCCAGTCGCACACACTCCATGATGTAATCCATATCCTCCTGACTTACTGCCTCGGAGGTAAACTTGCGAGCCGAGAAACGCTCCTGGCTCAATGCCAACATATTTTTCATACCATTTCGTTTTAAACTTTTTAATCCTTTTAATCCTTCTATAAACACATTCTATTTTTCTTTTCAGAAATCGAAAGCATTCACCTTTTTAAAAAGCAAAATTACAAAAAATCCCCGAAAAGCCCAAGCCTTTCGGGGATTTTCTTTCTAATCATCCTATGATTTTCCTGAATTTATTTACCCTTAAGGGAAAATATATTTAGCCTTAAGGGAAAATATTTCGAACCTTAAGGGAAATTATCCTAGATAAAGACTAGCGTTTCGAATATTTTTTGTAGTTTTGCAACACGAAAGGATTTGTAAGATAAGAAAATGATAGGATTAGCCGACTGCAATAACTTCTACTGTTCGTGCGAACGAGTGTTTCGCCCCGACCTGATAGGAAAGCCCGTGGTTGTTTTGAGCAACAACGACGGGTGCGTCATTGCACGCTCTGAAGAAGCCAAGGCGCTGGGCTATAAGATGGGCGATCCGTTCTATCAGGTAAAGGAAAAACTGGAGGCTGAAGGCGTGGCTATCTTCTCCAGCAACTATACACTCTATGGCTCACTCTCCAACAGGGTAATGTCGATGCTCTCGCACTACTCACCACACATCGACCAGTACTCCATAGACGAATGCTTTTTCGATGTGGAAAACCTTTCTTCCGTCACAGATGGTTCCCTCCTCCAACAATACGGCACCAGGATTTCTGCCGATGTGCTCCAAGCCGTGGGAATCCCTATCTCCATCGGAATCGCAGAAACGAAAACCCTGGCGAAAATCGGTTCCAAATTCGCCAAGAAATACAAGGGCTATCAGGGCTGCTGTCTCATTGATACGGATGAACGGAGACACAAGGCTTTATCGCTGTTCCCGATAGAAGATGTATGGGGAATCGGAAGACAGATTGCCCGAAAACTCGACTATATGGGAATCCGGACTGCAGCCCAGTTTGCTGATAAAAAAGAGAGTTGGGTGCGCAGTCATTTCAACATCCCCACGATGAGAACGTGGAAGGAACTGAATGGCGAAAGCTGCATCAGCATCGAGGAACTGCCGCAGAAGAAGAGTATCTGCACCAGCCGGAGCTTTGCCGGTGAAGGCATCAGCGATAAGAATGTGATAGAAGAAGCCGTGGCTAATTTCGCCGTGCGTTGCGCCGAAAAGCTGCGACATCAGGGCAGCGTGTGCCAGGGAATCACGGTGTTTGCCTGGACATCCAGGTTCAATGAGAACGTGCCGGAATACACCATCCACGATTCCCTTACCCTGCCCATCGCCACCAATGCTCAGGAAGAAATAGTAGGTGCTGCCCTCAGCATTCTCCGGGCCAAATACCCAAAACCGCTGGCAGACAGCAGAGCTGACCGCCCCGACATGTCGTTTCACTTCAAGAAGGCAGGTGTCATTCTGTGGCAAATCTCACCCGACAATCCTCGCCAGCAAGACCTCTTCGATCCTATCGACCGAAGCAAGCAAAAAGCACTGATGGAAGCCATCGATGCCATCAACCGAAAGAACGGACACGGCACCATCCGTCAAGCCGTACAGGGAACCGGTTGCCGATTCGACTTGAAACGGGAATATATGTCGAAGCGGTTTACCACGGATATTCATGAGATTCTGAAAGTGAAAACCCAATGAGATTCAGAATGATCCTCTTTCTAAAAATGGGCTCCATAAACTAAGAAAATAAATAAGAAAACAAGATGAATAAGAATAACGATAACAAGATAAGACTGACATTTCATCCTGCGGAATTCGGAGCCAAGATGCCGATTCCGCTGGCAGAGCAAAGCGTAAAGGCAGGCTTCCCTTCGCCGGCACAAGACTATATGGAGGGAGAGATAGACCTCAACGATATTCTGGTTCGCCATCGTGAGGCCACCTTCTATGTACGTGTTTCAGGCGACAGCATGCAGGATGCAGGCATTCTCGACGGCGACTTAGCCATTGTAGATAGGCAGATTGAACCCTCCAACGGCAACTTCGTCATCGCCTTCGTGGATGGCGAATTCACCATCAAGCAATTCAAGATGGATGAGAGCGGTGCCTTCGGATGGCTTATCCCATGGAACAAAAACTTCTCCCCAATCCGGGTAGATGAGACCAACCGATTCATGATTTGGGGCGTAGTTACCTATGTGATTCATCAAATTGCAGAATGAATCATCTGATTGTAGAATAACTCTTAAAAATAAAAAACTCGGGATGCTTCGAAAAAGGAAACATCCCGAGTTTTTTATATTCTTCTTAATTTATGTCTTACTAATGTCTTTTATACTTCCTGCTTCTTATAACCCACAAGTCCATACCAGAGGATGACGAACTCGCAGAAGAGAGGAACGAGCCAGGTGAACTGCCATGAACCGATATAATCAGCAAGCAATCCCTGAAGCACAGGGAAGACGGCACCACCGAAAACTCCCATCATAAACACACCCGAAGCCTTGGAAGTATATTCCTTCAAGCCATCCACTGCCAAGGTGAAGATGCAACTCCACATGACACTATGGAACAATCCCACAGCAGCCATCAGCCAGAGATTTTCGGTAAGCATGGAAATGGCCATCAATACGATTGCCGCCACGCTAACGGTGATGAGCATTGGACGAGGCGCCACGTTCTTCAAACCAGCAGAAACCATTCTACCAATCATGAATCCTCCCCAATAAAGTGTGGCAAGAAGAGCTGGAGAAAGATCGTAACCATGTCCCATCAAATCCATCGCATGAAGATTCATATTGTTGCCGATTCCCACCTCGGTTCCCACATAGAAGAAGATGGTGATCACACCATATTTCAAATGACGGAACGACCAGATGCTGCGTTTCTTCGCATTTCCGGAATCATCAGAAGGAGTTGTCTTTACTTCAGATTCCACATCTTGAGTTTCCTCTCTCGTACCCTCAATGTCTGGAAGATTCGCCTTGGAAGTGCTCCATGTTGTAAAGGCAATGATGAGCATCATCACCAGAAAAGGAATGGTGAGCTGATCGGCAGAAACACTATCCAGGGAAACACCGGCAAACATCACACCCGTTACGAAGAAAGGAGCAATGGTAGTACCGAATGAATTCACCGCACAAGTGAAGTTCATACGCTGCACCGGTTGAGTGCCCGGCAAAGGATAGGCAGCTATGTATGGATTGATAACCACCTGAAGCATTGCCGCAGACGTACCCATCAGATAGGAACCGAAAAGGAAAATGAAATATCCGAATGGTACGAAATCCTGAGAAATATGTATACCTGCCCCACCCCAATATTCAGCAATCAGCGCCGAAGCAAGATAGAAGGCAAGTCCCAGCACCATGACCAGCATCGAACGGATGAGCGTCTTCTTATAGCCCACCTTGTTGAGCAAGCGTCCCGTCTTCGCACTATTAAGCAGATAGCCCAGGAAGAAGGCGAAGGAGATAAGCGTAGCCAGGGAGTTCTTGGTAGTGGTAACCTCCGAGAGGAAGGCTATCTTCAAGGGGCCCTGACACTGACCATTGACGGTAGTAAGGAAGCCCACTATAAAATAGATGAATGTCAGGAGCAGGAAGGGTCCTGCACTCCTGAGTGTTATCGATTGTTTCATAAATTACAAGATTTCTTCTTCCAAAACCTTCATGGCACCCTTTGCCTTGATGTCTTCCACCATCTTCAGGTAAAGCTCTACAAAATGAGAAGCTGCCTTGAGATCGGTGCTTGTAAAGGCTGAAATGCCAAGAAATTCGAGCGCATCATCGCTGTCGATGGCTTTATGGTCATCAACGGTAAGCCATGGATCAGCCACTTCGAATGCATCACCATTGTCATCTACCTGATACTTCAGATAATGACGGTAAGCAGCAAAGAGGTAAGCCACACGCTTGAACTCCACATCCTGACGCTTGCCAGAAGCATCATCAGCAATCATCTTCTCCAGGTTCGGCATCACATAAACAGGGAACTTGCTGGCACCATCGAAGCAGAGACGAGCCACCTGGTCGCTGACCATGCGGTTGCCAAAACGCTCTACCAGGCACTGCTTGTATGCCTCCAGATCCGTATCCTGTGGAGCTGGCACGTAAGGCGTAATGTCTTCGTCCATGAAGGCACGTACAAACTTACGGATTCTCTCATCGTGCATAGCTGCATCTACCTTGCGGTAACCGCCGAGGAAAGATGGATAAGAGAGCAATGTATGAGAAGCATTCAAGAGAGAAAGCTTCATATTCTCGAAGGCAGTCACATCGTCAGTCATCTGAGCACCCACGGTTTCCCATGCTGGGCGACCGGCCGCAAAGTTATCCTCTACTACCCACTGGATGAAGTCCTCGCAATAAACAGGAGCCTCATCGCAGGTTCCGTTCTGAGCATTCAATCGCTCGATGTCGGCAGGACGGGTAGCAGGAGTAATACGGTCAACCATAGAGTTAGGGAAGGTAACGTTCTCCTCCATCCAGGCAGCGAGTTCCTTGTCCTGAGCTCCCACGAAAGTCATGAAAGCCTTGCGGGCTGTATTGCCATTATGCTGCAGATTATCGCAGGAAAGGATGGTGACAGGACCATTGCCTGCAGCCTTGCGGCGACGCAATCCCTCGGCTACATATCCGAAGGCTGTAACCGGCTTGGCAGGATTCTCGATATCGTGAGCCACCTGCGCATTGTCGAGCATGAATTCGCCACTCTGACGAGAGATGTTGTATCCGCCCTCGGTGATAGTGAGGGTGATGATCTTAATATCCTTAGACGCAATCTTGTTCAGAATCTGCTCCTGCTCCTCAATTCCCCAATAGAGTTCAACGAGCGCACCCAACTGATAAACCTGGATGCTGTCGTCGCGTCCACATACGGTAAGGGTGTATTCGCCGTCCTGCTTCTTCAGGGCGTGGTAGAGGCGCTCATCACCCGGGAGAATCATTGCTCCACAGATACCCCAGTTCTGCTGGGTATTGTTCTCGAGGAGCTTATTGGTCATAAACTCCAGGTGAGCACGATGGAAGTTACCTACTCCGAAGTGCAGGATGCCTGCCTTTACCAAACTGCGGTTATAAGCATAACCTTTCACTACCTGAGTTGCATTTGCTGCGTTTGCATTTACTAAATTTGCCATAATTCTTGTATTGTTAGCTGTTATTATTTAATTATTTACTCTTTCCGAGAGCAAGCTGCCTAGATGTGTCTCTTCAGCAAGCCTGTCTCTCGTTTTCGATGGCAAAGATAGTTCGTTTTTTCGAGATAAAAAGATATTTTTTTCGAAAAAACCTTGCAAACGTTCCCGCAAACGTTCCCAATTTCTGCAAACGTTTTAAATACTATTCTCCTGTAGATTCCCTACATCGCATCGTGGTCTTCAGCACCACCTGCCTGTCCTCCATCTCCGGATTGTTGATTTTCTCCATCACCAGTTCTGCCGCCTTTCTGCCCATCTCCTCCAGCGGAGGCTCCATAGTAGTAATCTGCGGAGAGACGATGGTAGATAGTTCCGTGCCCGAAAAACCAGCCACGAAGATCTCTTCCGGTACTCGTTTGCCCAAGGCACGGAGCCGATTCTGCGCACCTATCGCCAAAGTATCAGTAAAGGCGAAGACGGCATCAAATTCCACCTTATTATATATAAGGCGGTCGATGGCATCGGCTCCATCCTGGAAGGTCATTCCCGTCTTCACGATCAGCGAAGGATCGAAGAGATGGAATTTCTCCATCGCCTCACGATAACCCAAGCCTCGCTGATAGGCATTGTAAATATCGTCGGGTCCCTGCAGATAAACGATGCGCTTCCTGCCCAGGCGAATCAGATGCTCCACCATGAAATAAGAATCTACATTATCATCCACCACAACCTGCGGCATCTTCAATCCATACGGAATGCGGTCGTAGAAGACAATCGCCATACCGTCTGCCGCCAACTGCTGATACATTTCGATGTTCTTGCGATAGCTGCAGAGGCTCACAATCAGTCCATCCACCATAAACTGCTCCATCATCTTCAGGTTCTCCAGTTCACGCTCCGGTTTCTCATCGCTCTCGGCAATCATCACCTTCTGGTTCTTCTTGTAGAGCACTTCCTGTATTCCGTTAATCACCTGCGAAGCATAAGGGGTGTGCATCTCCGGCACGATGACACCAATGGTGTTCGTACGCCCCATCTTCAGGTTCATCGCCACCGGATTGCGCTTGTAGCCGAGTCGCTTTGCCTCTTCCACCACCATCTCGCGCGTCTCCTTGCGAATGTTCTTGTCATCCGTCAACGCTCTGGAAACAGTGGAGACCGAGATGCAGAGCGAACGGGCTATATCCTTGATAGTTATATGTTTCATTGTTATGTTTTTATAAGATAAACGTTCGAATATTGAAGTTGTCGATGCAAAAATACAACATTTCCTTCAAAACCAAAAACTTTTCTTGGAAAAAGACAAGAACAACTACCAAAATGCTATCTGCATATTACATTTTGCAACATCATTTGCAAGAATAAAAAATGAGAACGATTGCAACCGGTTTCTATCCCTTTTTTCTACTCATCTTCCTTTGCCACCTCATTAAAAAGTTGTACCTTTGCAGTCGAATTTTCAGCGAAGACTAGGCTATATGCCTTCTAAGAATAGAATTTTCAGCAAATATATGTATTTAGTAATTCCAAACAAACAGCAGTAGTTATGAGTATTAATATCAAGAGAAATCAGTTGAAGAGAGTCGTAATTGTAGGTGGCGGACTCGGTGGTCTTCGCTTGGCAGAAGACCTCAGCAAGGCAAACCTTCAGGTAGTGTTGATTGATAAGAATAACTTCCATCAGTTCCCTCCGCTTATCTATCAGATTGCCTCAGCAGGTATCGACCCAAGTTCCATCTCCTTCCCGTTCCGCCAGATTTTCCGCAAGCGCAAGAACTTCTACTTCCGCATGGCAGAAGCGAGAGCCGTATTCCCAGACAAGAAGATTCTGCAGACTTCCATCGGTAAGATTGAGTACGATTACCTGGTGTTCGCAGCAGGAACCACCACCAATTTCTATGGCAATGCCAACATCGAGAAATGGGCGATTCCGATGAAGACCGTTTCTGAGGCAATGGGATTGCGCAACGCCGTGCTCAGTAACCTGGAGCGTGCATTGACCTGTGCCACGGAAGCAGAGCGACAGGAACTGCTGAACGTAGTGATTGTAGGCGGTGGTGCTACAGGTGTGGAGATAGCCGGAGCCCTCTCTGAAATGAAGCGCTACGTGATTCCTTATGATTATCCTGATATGGACTCATCTCTAATGCACATCTATCTCCTGGAAGCGGGCGACAGACTGCTCGCCGGAATGTCACAGGACTCTTCTAAGAAAGCATACGAATTCCTTACCAGCATGGGTGTGGATGTACAGTTTGGCAAAATGGTAACCGACTACAAGGACCACAAGGTTCTGATGAAGGATGGTCAGGAGATTCCTACCCGCACCTTCCTCTGGGTATCAGGTGTAAAGGCACAGCCTATCACGGGTATCGATGGCGACCATCTGGGTCGTGGGTTCCGAATCGTAGTAGATGAATTCAACCGCATCCCTGGCATGGACGGTCTCTTTGCCATCGGCGACCAGTGTATCCAGACCGCCGACCCAGCTTATCCTGGCGGTCATCCACAGTTGGCTCAGGTAGCCATCCAGCAGGCTGCGCTTCTGGCAAAGAATATCCAGAAGATAGCAGAGGGAGCCACAGATTCCCAGCTCAAGCCTTTCCGCTACAAGAACCTGGGTTCTATGGCTACCATCGGAAGAAACAAGGCAGTGGTAGAACTTGGCAAGTTCCACAGCCAGGGCTTCTTTGCCTGGGTATTGTGGCTGGTAGTTCACCTCCGCTCTATCCTTGGCGTAAAGAACAAGGTAATGGTAATGCTCAACTGGCTCTGGAAGTACGTGAGCTACAACGATTCTATCCGAATGATTACCTACGCCACCAAGCCTAAGGAGGTGCGCGACCGCTTGAAGCGTGAACAGACCACTCACCTCGGCACCGACTTGCTGGAGAATGAAGAAGAGGAAGAGGAAGCTTAAGATAACGAGATAGATCAAGTTTAAATGCTTAAGATAACGAGATAGAAAACGGGTGTATCATTCAATTATATAGATGATACACCCGTTTCTTTTATGCAGATTCCAGAAGTCGATACCTTTATTAAGTAGATTCCCTTATCACGGTTTCACCTCTCAATGCAATTTCCTCTATCCTTCTATAACCATCGGCAATATGCTCCAGCAGCAGTCGGCAACTTTCCTGCGCCATTTTCTCAATAGGCTGCTCCACTACCGTCAACTGAGGATGAACCAAGGTAGCCAAGGCTGTGCCCGACATGCAGCAAAGCGCCACATCCTCCGGAATACGCAAGCCACGCTTCTGGATAGCACTCTTTGCTCCCAACACAGCAGTCTCCGTAAAGCCAAAGACCGCATCAAAGGGCACATTCTTCTCCAGGAACCGCTCCATCACCCAACTACCCTCTTCAGCCGACAAAGCTGGCGACAAGATATCCTGCGCCTGATACTCTATATGAAACTTTTCCAGCGCATCCCGATAGCCCCTCAATCGTTCATAGCTGTTTCGGATATAAGCAGGTCCCGGGATATGAATAATATGCTTATAGCCCTTGCGCAACAAAGCCTCCACCATGAAAAACGACATGATGTAATCGTCCATGTGCACCTGTGAAGCCTTTACCTTCTCCACCGTTCTATCGAAAAACACAATGGGAATGCCCCTTTCTATCACCTTATTATATAGGTCCACATTATGCTCCTTATCGCATGCACTCATCAGGATACCATCCACACGCAGCTGCTCCATCATCAGAATGTTCTCTCTCTCCTGCTCAGGATTCTCGTTAGAGATGGCAATCATCACCTTATACCCCTGCTTGCGCAAGATGGCTTGAGCATCATTGATAAAGGTCATATAGAACGTTGTTACGATTTCGGGGATGATGATGCCGATGTTGTGAGTGCTCTGCTGGCGAAAGTTCACAGCCAGTTCGTTGCGATGATAGCCCATCCGTCCTGCTGTCTCCAATATCTTCTTCAAGGTTTCCGCCTTCACATTACCCGTATCTCCCGACAGGGCACGCGAAACTGTGGACTTGGAAAATCCCAACTCCCTTGCAATATCCATGATGGTTACATATTTTGCCATATTTCTTTTTCGTTTCTTGATGAATGTGCTTGCAAAGATACTTATTTTCTACGAAAGCCACAACAAAAAACAGAGAAATCTTTTTGGGAACGGTTGCGGAAAATGGGAACGGTTGCGGGAACGGTTGCAAAAAAACTATCGATTTTTTTCTTGTTTTTCCTGCGAAAACGTTCTATCTTTGCAGCGTGAAAAGGAAAAAACGATTTCTCAAATCGCTCTATTCCTTCACAAAAAAAAGAATAAACAACATTAAGTATCACAATCAAACCTAAGAAAAAGAATATGGAACAAGATTCTAAATTTCAAGCAAACAGTTCGCAAGATGACAATATGCAAGCGAATGTTTCACAAATGAGCAACTCGCAAAAGAACAATTCACAGGGAAAGGTTCCCTTCATCAGCAAACTCGCCTATGGAATGGGCGATGTAGGCTGCAACTTCAGTTGGATGTTCGTGGGCAACTTCCTCATGATTTTCTACACCGATGTATTCGGAATCAGCATGAGTGCCGTAGCAACCCTGATGCTTGTTTCCCGATTCTGGGATGCCATCAACGACCCAATCATCGGCACACTTACCGACAAGACCCACACCCGATGGGGACGATTCCGCCCATGGCTGCTCTTCGGAGCTCCTATCACGGCACTGGTACTGATACTCACTTTCTGGGCACATCCGGAATGGAGCCAGACCGCCAAGATTATCTATATGGCAGTAACCTACTGCATCCTGGTGCTGGGATATACCTGCGTGAACCTGCCTTACGGCACACTCTGCGGAGCCATGACGCAAGACATCGATGAGAGAGCCAAGCTCAACACCAGCCGTTCGGTGAGCGCCATGATGGCCATCGGAGTAATCAACATCGTAACCGTTCCGCTCATCAGCTGGTTTGGCGCAGGCGATACCAAATATGGTTATCTGGCTGTGGCTGTACTCTACGGCATCATCTTCGCCGCCTGCCATCTGTTCTGCTTTCACAAGACCAAGGAAGTGGTAGAAGTTCCTGTAGGACAGAAACTCCCTTTAAAGGTGCAGCTTCGCTCCGTGATGAAGAACAAGCCCTATCTGCTCGCCCTTTTAGGACAGTTGCTCTTCGGTTTCATCCATTACGGACGCAATGCCGACATGCTCTACTATTTCACTTATGTAGAAGGTTCGGCAACGCTCTTCTCCTACTATTCCATGGCCATCATCGTGCCAAGCATCATAGGTGCCGCCTGCTTCCCTCTGGTATTCAGAAAAACGGGCAACAAGGGCTTCACGGCAGCCATCTTCGCTTTCCTCACCGGTATTACGATGATAGGTCTGTACTTCTTCAGCCCTAACGGCAGTGCCATCATGTTCTATCTGTTCTCAGCCTTGTCGTGGTTCTTCTTCTCAGGCTTCAATACAGCCATCTATGCCATCATCCCCGACTGTGTGGAGTATGGCGAGTGGAAGACGGGCATCAGAAACGACGGATTCCAATACGCCTTCATCTCGCTGGGCAACAAGATAGGAATGGCACTCGGCACATCGCTTCTCGCCATTGCCCTGGGCAGTGCAGGATATGTAAGCAACGCTGTGCAGAATCCAGAAGTATTGAGCATCATGCACCACGCCTTCAGCACCATTCCGGGAGTCTTGTGGATTATCACCGCAGGATGCCTCTGCTTCTACAAGCTCAACAAGAAGCAATACAAGCAGATTATGGCCGATCTGGAGAATAAGAAGAAATAAATAAAAAAGAAGAAATAAAAAAACGGGATCTTTTATCCCACCAACTATAACAATAACAATTTCAAAACATTATAATTATGAGACAGGCAATATTGGTAGAACCAAAGCATATCGAATTCAAGGAAGTAGCAGAACCAAAGGCAGCAGACTTAACTGCTCATCAGGTTCTCGTCAACATCAAGCGCATCGGCATCTGCGGTAGCGAGATTCACTCTTACCACGGTCTTCACCCAGCCACATTCTACCCAGTGGTTCAGGGACATGAGTACTCAGGAGTGGTTATGGCTGTAGGCAGCGAAGTTACCGTCTGCAAGCCTGGCGACCATATCACCGCTCGCCCACAGTTGGTTTGCGGCAAGTGCAACCCTTGCAAGCGCGGACAGTATAATGTTTGTGAGCACCTGCGTGTTCAGGCTTTCCAGGCAGATGGTGCTGCACAGGATTTCTTTGTTGTAGATGACGACCGCGTGGCTAAGTTGCCAGAAGGCATGAGCCTCGACTATGGTGCCATGATTGAGCCTTCAGCCGTTGGTGCCCATGCCAGCAACCGCACCGACGTGAAGGGTAAGAATGTAGTAGTGAGCGGTGCAGGAACCATCGGCAACCTCATAGCCCAGTTCTGCATTGCCCGTGGCGCCAAGAATGTACTCATTACCGATGTAAGCGACCTCCGCCTGGCTAAGGCTCGCGAGTGCGGCATCAAGCATACCCTCAACATCACCAAGAAGACCTTGAAGGAGGCAGCCCAGGAACTCTTCGGTGAGGAAGGCTATCAGGTAGGTTTCGAAGTAGCTGGTGTAGAAGTTTCCATCCGTTCGCTGATGGAGACCATCGAGAAAGGTAGCGACATCGTTGTGGTGGCAGTCTTTGCCAAGGACCCAGCCCTCAGCATGTTCTATCTCGGCGAACATGAATTGAGACTCATCGGTTCAATGATGTATCGCCACGAGGATTATCTCACAGCCATCGATTACGTAAGCAAGGGCATCGTCAACCTCAAGCCACTCGTAAGTAACCGCTTCGCCTTCGAGGAATACGATGACGCCTATAAGTTTATCGATGCTCATCGCGAAACCAGCATGAAGGTTCTCATCGATTTCGAGCAGAAACCTGGAGAGAAGAAGTAAAGGATTGAAGAGAAGAAACATACTGCAAACGATTGCAGAAATTGGAAACGATTGCGGGAACGTTTGCAGAAAGTTTAGATGATTTTTCTTTGCAAAGGTAGCTGAAAAATGCTACCTTTGCAACAGAAATCAAGTAACATCTCTAACATTCTTAAAGTAAAAATGACAATGGAAAAGAAACAATCAGTGATAGGTATCGGTGAGGCACTCTTCGATGTGCTTCCAGAAGGAAAGAAGCTAGGTGGCGCTCCAGCCAACTTTGCTTACCACGTTTCACAGTTCGGACTCGAGAGCTGTGCGGTCAGCGCAATGGGCGATGATGAGCTGGGCAAGGAACTGGAGAAGGAACTCAACGATCACCATCTCAACTATCAGATAGACAAGGTAGCCTACCCTACAGGCACCGTCCAGGTTTCGCTCGATGCCAACGGCATTCCTTGCTACGACATCAAGGAGGGAGCAGCCTGGGACAACATCCCCTACACGCCAGCCCTGGAAGAATTGGCTAAGAATTGCACCGCTGCCTGCTTCGGTTCGCTGGCACAGCGCAACGAGGTTTCTCGCAACACCATCTATCGCTTCCTCGACCACATGCCTAAGGGAGAAGGAATCCTCAAAATCTTCGACATCAATCTCCGTCAGGGATTCTATAATAAGGATATTATCACCGAGAGCATCAAGAGATGTAACATCCTCAAGATCAACGATGAGGAACTGATCACCGTAAGCCGCATCTTCGGCTATCCGGGCATCGACTTGGAGAATAAATGCTGGCTCCTCTTGGGCAAGTACAATCTGAAGATGCTCATTCTTACCTGCGGTGTAAACGGCAGCTATGTGTTCACCCCTGGCGAAGTTTCGTTTATAGAGACTCCGAAGGTGGAAGTGGCTGATACGGTGGGTGCAGGCGATTCATTCACAGGTGCATTCGTGGCAAGCATCCTGAAGGGCAAGAGCGTAAGAGAGGCACATGAATTGGCAGTAAAGGTTTCGGCATTCGTCTGTACACAGAATGGAGCCATGCCTGTTTTGCCTGATGAATTTACCAAGCAAAGCCACATTTGCCCAAAGATATTTGCGAAAAAGCAGTACAAATATAAAGCTGCACGTTTTATTATTTTTGATTTTTAGTGAAGGTTTATAAGGTTCAAAAAGTTATTAGTTTATTTTAGTAAGTTTTAGTTAGGTTCAAAAAGTTTATTTTGTAGTAAAACCATGAAAAGAATTGTAGTTATTGTTTTGATGATGGCAGCTTGCCTGGGAAACGCCCAGGCACAGCTCCATCTGAAAGCCAACGTGCAGAACAATCATCTGTGGCGTGGCATGGAAGTTTCCGACGGCATCGTCCTCCTCACCGACCTGAGCTATACGATGGCCAACGACCACATTACCGTGGGACTTTGGGGTGGCTGCAACTCGGAAGGCTCCTACAAGGAGTTTAACCATTATCTGAATCTGAAGGCTGGCGGTTGGGGATTCGCCCTGTGGGACACCTACAACTTCTCCCCTGGTGCCACCTATAATAATAAGGAATACTGGAACTACTCAGCCCATACCACCGGCCGATTTCTCGATGCTACATTAAGCTACCGGTTTCAGGACGAGAAGTTTCCACTGCTCCTGAGCTGGTCAACGGTAGTCTTCGGACGCGACCGCAACAGCGATAATACGAAGCAGAAATATTCCACCTTCGCCTATGCGGAATACCCTATCTACCAGAAGGATGGCTGGAAGGTTGATGCAGGAGTAGGTGGAGCCTTCGCCCTTAACAGAGCTGGCGAGGATGCTCACTTCTTCGGAACCACGGCAGGCATCGTTCACGTATCGCTGCAAGCCTCCCACGACCTCAAGCTCGGCAACTACACCATTCCGGTTTACGCCAAGGGCATGTGGAATCCGCAGAGCAACCAGAGTTATTTCCAGATTGGAGCAGAAATCATCCGCTTCTAAATCTTCAAAAAAAATACAGAAATTTTTATCATAACAATCATCTAAACACAAGTTCATTATGAAGATTAAAGATTTTACAACAGGCGTGCAGCACATCGGCATTCCTACCAACGACATCAACAAGACCATTGAGTTTTATCATGCCCTGGGCTTCGAGACAGCCCTCCGCACAGTAAACGGCACCGAGGAAGTAGCCTTCCTCCAGCTCCACAATCTCATCATCGAGACCTATCAGAACCATCAGGCTAAGATGGAATATGGAGCCATCGATCACATCGCCATCGATGTAAAGAACATAGACAATCTCTTCCTAGTTGTAAAGGAAGCCGGAATCTTCAAGATGCTGGATCAGCAGGTAAATGGTCTTCCATTCTGGGAGAACGGTGTAAAGTTCTTCACCATCGAGGGTCCAAACAAGGAGAAAATCGAGTTCTGCGAGAAACTCTAACCCGCAGCCGGCTTTTAGATAAAAACAGATTAGCATAGCAATATAAAGAGAAAGAAAGAGAGAGATAAAAATGACGAAAGTCCAGCTTGGAGCCTTTTTATAAGAGAGGCATCCGAGTTGGACTTTCTATTTTTTCATTTTCCTCAGGAGGAACATGATGTGTTTTTCCCTGATACTCCAGGGATATTAATGATGCTCAGGCACAATGGCGAGATACACCAGATCATGGTCGGTGAGGTTCTCCATATAATGAGCATGGTTCATCGGGCAGTAATGCACCTGTCCCTGGCGAACCTCCTCCACGGTATCATCATAATGGAAAGTAGCAGTGCCGCTTACCACATAGATAATCTCGCAGTTGCCCTCATGAGTATGAAGACCAGTTGATGCACCCGGACGCAAGGTAGAATACATAATCTTCACCTTGTCATCCACATAATTACGAGTATCGAGTTTACCCTGTCCACCCTTGAAGCCCTCCAAGTGAGCCTCAGCAATCTTTTCGAAATCTATTACCATCTTTATAATGTTTATTGTTAATGTTTAATGTCTATTGTCTGTTGTTTACTTTTCCTTCGCAAAATACTTCCAGAGCGGAGCAGCCATCAGGCTCTGCCAGATTTCACTCTTCTCCAGCATTTCCATCACTTCATCCCTGGAGAAGAGGCGAACCTCGATATCCTCAGCCTGGTCAAGATGCTGAACATCCATGCGCTCCACATCCGTAGCCAGATAGCAATGGGTAAGATTGGTATGCGTGCTCGGATTAGCCGAAATCGTCATCCACTTCTGCCAGTTTCCGCCTCCGAATCCCGTCTCTTCCATCAGTTCTCGCTTGGCAGCATCCATCGGGTCCTCGCCCTTCTCTATAACTCCGGCACAGAGCTCATTCACCGTCTTCCCTATCGCATAGCGATACTGACGTACGAATACGAACATTCCGTCCTTCGTAATGGCGATGGTATTTACCCAATCAGGATATTCCAGCACGTAATATTCATCAATGATGGCACCCGTAGGCAATTCCACCTTATCCACTCGTGCCGTGAGCCAAGGCTTCTCTATCAGATACTTCTGCGAGAGCGTCTTCCATTTCATATCTTTATCAGCCATTTTCTTACTTCATTTAAAATCAGACTTTTCTTTCTCTTAATTGATAGTGCAAAAGTACGAAAAAAGATTGAAAGGATAGAAATATTTCTATAAAAAAGACAGTTTTTCAATTATTTTTATTACTTTTGCAGAAATAGTATATCTAAACTGATAATAGAAAGAATTGAAAAGTAAAGACATCATGGCAGAACATCTTATTATAAAAGGAGAAACGAAGGAGGAACTTTACGCTACCCTCCTCCCTCAGCTTAAGTCGCTCATAGAGGGCGAAAACGACATCATCGCCAATATGGCGAATATTTCAGCGTGCATCATGGACACCTTCCGCTTTTGGTGGGTAGGCTTCTACAGGGTCATCGATGGAACCCTTGTACTGGGTCCTTTCCAGGGACCGCTGGCCTGCACCCGCATCAAACGGGGCAAGGGTGTTTGCGGAACGGCTTGGGATAAAGCGGAGACCATCGTGGTAGAAGATGTAGAGAAATTTCCAGGTCACATCGCCTGCAGCAGCGCCTCCCGTTCAGAGATTGTCGTACCCGTTATCCGAAACGATGAGGTGATCGCCGTACTGGATATTGACAGTGAACACCTCAATACCTTTGATGACATTGACAAGGAATGGCTGGAGAAAGTGGCAGAATTATTTGCCGCCAAAGCGCCATCCCAAGCCTAGCATCAGATTGTTAGGAGTCTTAAAATCCACCAGACTGTAGCCGATGTGCAGCATGGCACGTCGGCTCACATGAATCTTCAGGGCAAGCACCTCATATACTCCCTTGAAGTCGTTGCGATTGCCAAGCAAATAGGTTCCCGCACCGAAGTTGATGCTGAAATAAGGCATGGCAAACTCGCCACGAGCCGAAAGCCCCAGACCAGCCTGGGTACTAAACTTATGATTCACATCCTCGCCCCAAGGATCATTCTCCCTGCTAGCCGAACGGTCGTACACACCATCAAGCGAAGCACCCAAACTCAGCCACGGGTTCAACCGGTACATCGGGTTGACATTGAAGCCCATCACGGCATACTTGCCATCCAGCAGATAGCTCGACACACCATCATGTGCTATTCCCTGCTTCCATGCACCATACAATACCACATCCGTGTAAAGTCCACGCCTATCCGGCAGCTTCTCCCGCTCTACCTTCGGCACAGCCAATGGTTGTCGGTTGATGTAATAAGCCAGTCCCAATCTTATGCCACCTGTGTTAAGTCCCATGTTAGGATAAGTGGTGTTGCCATTAGAGAAATGAGTCAGCGAGATACCGGCATTCAGGTCGAGATATTTCGAGAGCATCCACTTCATATACAAATCAACATCAATATATGCCGTTGCCTTTGAGCCAATCACCTTGTTTTCAGGATTGTTCTGCTCGTCGTAGGCATTCCATCCGAACGCCATTCCCAGATTCCACTCATAGTTGAGCGACACCCTGCGGGATAGGTTCACAATCGGTGCCCCCTGAAACAGATACACGGATATCGGATTTGCCAGCCACTGGTTAAACTCATGTCTAGCCAAGCCTACACCCTGATACGCCCCCTGATAGATGGAGCCAGGTCTCACCTCCTCCTTATTCATGAAGGCATATTTCAACGTAAAAGTCATGTCGTGATTCATCGTCCGGGCCTCATCATTTCCTCCACGCAGAAACTCGTTAGTATGAAATATGGTAGATGGCACCGCATCCAGTGCGATGCGGTGTATAGTCTTGCAGCTATCCTCCTGCGAGGAGGCCGGCAACGCCATGGCAGCAAACATCGATATAATCAATAAATTATGTTTCATCATTCTTTCCAACACTCCACTATTAATCATTAAGAATGTTTCTCTCTCCAAACCTCCTCTGCTAAATATTTTTCGCTTCGACAATGCAGGTCGGCAACCCCCTCCTCCATCAATTGTATCGTTTCTGAATTATAAAACATATCCATCGCATCATCTAATGATACGTTATACATCTCACTAATTTCAGATATAATTCTAGCGAACTTTGCCTCCAGTATAGCATGCCAACCTTCATCATGCAAGATTATATTGTTTGTCATAATCTTATACTTTCTTTAAATACTAAACAATTATCTAATAATTTCTGAGAACGAACACATAGTTGATTATTAGGAATTTCGAAGAAGAGTCGACGCAAAGCTTCTTCCTTTGTTATATCTCCAGCAAAAAACAAGTCAACAGTACGAAACACCTTATCATTAGCAATACCACCAAGAACAACGTCATAATTACCAACAACATTTCCTTTTCGGCATGCAACAACAAAATCCAACCATTCCTCATCATATTTTTCAAACTCTTTCAGAGCATATGAAGAGTTCACAAGCTGTTCGTCCAATTCATAAACATTGAGCCAAGCTTCTTTTCCTCTGCGAAGGAAGCGTTGAGCATACTTAATCGCTTGCTCTCGCAAAGTCGTAATATAAAAGCCCTGACCAAAATCCAAGAACTTACGTGAGTGAAAAACATCAGGATGCTCTACCCTCACCATTGAAGCATGATAAACTCTCATGGGGCTAGCACTCCTTTCTCTTTCATGAAATCAACAAGATCTTCCATCAGATACTCCTTGCTAAAAGTATGGAGCACATCATAGCTTGGGATAATATAATCAGTAAGTATACCAGAAGTCTTTAGACGCTGATATACATCACGAGCATTCAATCCCAATCTGCGAGATAAGTTGCCTATGCAATATGTTACAAAATCAATATTATCACTATTCATAACTTCAGCTTTTTTACAAGGCTACTGCCACCCTCCTTACCTTAGCCAATCTAGCCATAAAAGTAGTATCACTTTTTGTAAATTGCAAATTATATCTCATCTGCATTTTCAACAAAGGCTCAGCATTCACTCCAAGTGCAGCCTCAAAGAGTAGAACTGTTTTTTCCGTCACAGGGCGACGTGCATTCAGAATTTCGTTCAGAGCAGAATAGGCAATACCCATTTCCTCAGCCAACTGTCGCTGAGAAATTCCACGATATTCTATCTCATCCTTCAGAACATCTCCAGGATGCGTAGGAAAAGCCGGAGTCATATCGTTTGCCCGCATTTCCTTTATTGTTTTTTTATCGTTGCTCATAACTACATTATTTATAATAGTTTGATGTTGCAAAGATAATATATAAATTCGATATTCACAAATTTTGTGAAGGAAACTTTTGCTAAACAACTATAATTGTGATTATCTATGTTAAAAATCATAAGAATTGATTACTTCCCGACTTGCAACTTAGCCCTTTTCATGAAATATGTCACAATATCTATTTTGCAAGTCTTTGTTTTCAAGATATTTAAGTTTGGTGACCTTCATCTGATGACCCCCACCAACTTTTCGATTCTACCAAGCATAAACTGGAAGAAACGGTGAAGGCTACTGATAAGCCTCCACCGTTTGTCACTTTATTTCTTTGCTCTAACGAATATATAACATTACCTAGTTTTATAAAACCCAAAGCAGCTACAACAAGACATTAAATCTCACAGGCTCCTCGCCTGTACGTAATTTGTAGGCTTCATAAAGCATCTTCTGCATCTTATCAACATAAGTTTTTTCTGCGAAAAAGTCTCATAGTCTCATTTTTGCCCTCAAAATACCAGTTATCTTTCTGATGATTAACAACTTAACATCAATGACACTTCTTGAAAAATGCGGGAAGAAGTATCATCAATGTATCATAGAAGTATCATCATATTATGGTCGTACAACTAAAAGGTGTATAGTTGTACGACTATAAAGCTACGATTGTACAACTATAGGGTGTATAGTCGTACGACTAAACAGGTTATAACCGTACAACTAAAGGGGTTATAGTTGTACGATAACAAGGGGTTGCCACTAAGCTCGACAGAGGTGCTGACTGCAGTCAGCAGACCTGCTGACTAGGCTCGGCAGAGGTGCTGAGCCTAGTTGCAACAGTTGGGAAGATACTTGCCTGCACCCGAGAAGATACTTACTTCAACCCAAAAGGATGCTTACTTGAACCCCAAAAGATACTTACTTGAACCCCAAAAGATACTTACTTGAACCCCAAAAGCCGTTTACTTCAACTTCCTATCATCATTTCTTCTTTCTCAAACGATAGATTGTAACAGGACCTTCCTTGGTAGCATACATTCTGGCTGCCGGTTCCTCACAGAGATCATTCAATACCTTATTGGCATGATAGCGGGTGACACCGAATTTGCGAATTATATCCTTCACCGTGATATATCCCTGCTGCTGGCAAATCTCCACAATGTCGGCAAACTCCTGATCCACCTCCTTCGGAGCAAATTTCACATTCCAATACTGGCGGCTGCAACCGTTAGAACGACGTTTCAATCTTTCCAGGAATTCCTTCGTGGGCTGAATTTCCAAACCGCAGACAGCTACTTCGTTGGCAGGAATCAGGTCGCCCTCATGATAGGTCTTCTTCCATTCATTTCCCTCCTTATCCTTATGCTTCACCACGCCCAGTTTAGGCTTGACGATAAACATATCACCTACCCTCACCTCGTTGCCGTCAGCCAAGGCATAAAGCGTTTCATCCTCCAGCGTTTCCAATGCAGAGATAAAGGAGGAAACATTCATCGCACAATGATCGCGAACACGTTTCTCCATCTTCTCCTGGTCAACGATATCCCGCTTCACAAACATCGGATGTATCTGATACTTACCGCTTTCGTCCTTGAAGGGCGTGCGATGCTCCAAATAATTGATTGAACCTGTTGCTCTTGCCATATTCTTAGTTTTTTGATTCTTTAAAAGATTATGCGCAAAAATACTGATTATTAGCGAGATATGCAATTATTTTGTGTTAACTTTGCTAAAAGAGTGATATTATCAAATAGCAGAATATACAATGAAGAACTTTAATTATTAGATACTCAGTAATACGCTTTTTTATGAGTTACGAAGATTCTCAATGATTTTCAAAGGTAGCAGAGTTGCCTTAGCAACCTGTTCTGCAGAAAGTCCCATAGCCAGCAAACGTTGGGCTGTTTCTGTATTAGCTTCTATTTTACCTTCTCTTTTCGCAGTATCAATGGAATTCTTGATGTCACGATATGCCATCTTACTTGCTTCATACTCCCTCATTTCCTGCGGGGTAAACTTGGCGATCTCGGCTTCCTCAAAGAGACGGTCGAAAATCTTATCGCACAGCTCTTTCGGACGCTGGGTAAGCTTATAGAGGTTCTTCAGCGCATAAAGCCATTTGTCATATAGCGTTTCCAATTCTTCCAGGGTCTTGTCGAACTTGGCAATCTCTACATAGATAAACTCCAGCTTATCATAGAATACCTTGTGGGTAGCTGTATCGCACAACTGTACATGATGGCGAATTTTCTCCTTATCGAAGGCATCCTCGTTCATGTTGAAGTTGAGCAGGGCAACAGTATAGACATGATTGAGCTTGAAATCCCAGTCACTACCCTTGGGAGCCTGTTCACGAATAGGGAAAGTCGAGTAGAAGAGTGAGCGGTCCTTGAAATATGTTTGATAGGCATTCTGCATTTCTACGATGAATTTCTCGCCGTTTTCTCCTTCACAATACACGTCGAAGATGGCCTTTCGGTCGGTATAGACATCTCCCACGTGCTCAGGATTCAGATACGACACATCCTTCACAACCTGTCTGCCATTAAACAGGCTGTTGAGGAAGCAAATGAGCAAATCCTTGTTCATTGCCGTTCCAAAAATTCGCTTGAAGCCGAAATCGGTCAGCAGGCTGATGTATCTTTCCTCAATCTGTTTCATAAAATTGTCTCCTTATCATTTATCACTTGTTTGTTCCGAGATATTCGGTTTTCTTCTAAGTCTGCTGCAAAGATAAGGTTTTTATTCTTATTGAGCAAGAAAATCGTGGGATTTTTTCTTGAATTCAGCACTTCTGCTCCTCATACAGATATCAGGCTACTTCCAGAAAATCGGGAGAGCGGGATATCTTGACCACCACTGCACGGTGACGCACAAACTGCATACGGATGCGAACAATGCTCTCCATATTCATGTAAATAATATTCAAAGAAGAGAGAATCAGGCGGAAACGCCCGAAAAATGGGGAAAAAAGAGATGGAGAATTTTCCCTTAAGGGTTTTTATTTTTTTCCTTAAGGGAAAATATATTTTTCCTTAAGGAAAAAGAAAGTTTCTCTTAAGAGATTTTTCCACCAAATTTAACTTGTAAAGTTATTTATTACTAACAATGCTATACCCCCCCACTCCATAAACTCATCTCTCGCAGCATATCCCTTGGAACGGCTGTGAGGACAGTAGAGGTGCAAAAACAAATCCCTGCCATAGGAAGCCTTTCCTACAGCAGGGATTTTTCTATTGGAAATCATCAAGAATGACTTAACTGTCAATTCTTAACTACTAACTATCAATTCTTAACTATTAACTATCAACTATTTATACTCTCCCCAAGCCTTGATGTCGATATCCTCCAGCTTGGTGGTGCAGAATGCATAAATAAACGCACTCGCCAGACGGCTGTTGGTAATCAATGGCACGTTCAGATCGATGGCTGCACGACGAATCTTGTAACCATTGCTCAACTCGCTGCTGGTCAAGTTCTTTGGAATATTCACTACCATATCAATCTCGTGGTTGTGGAGCATCTCCAAAGCCTTAGGCGCACCGCCTTCTGCCTCCTCTGATGGCCAGAGTACACGGGTGTTCTCAATGCCGTTCTCGGTGAGGAACTTGCTACTACCACCAGTTGCATACAGCTTGTAACCATGCTTAACCAGCATCTGGGCAGCATCGAGCAAATCTACCTTCTGCTTGGCAGAACCAGTAGAAAGCAGGATGTTCTTGGCTGGAATGCGATGACCCACAGAAAGCATACTC
>NZ_QSQJ01000027.1:0-50188 GCF_003436715.1 Prevotella sp. TF12-30
TCAATCAAAGTCCAATTTAGAGCGAGTTAGAATTATTAACGGGATTCGTATTCTGTGGCTGCTGAAATCGGGGCTTGTCACACCCTGTTTTTTGGTGGTTCCCTAAAAAAGCCGTACCTTTGCATCGTCAAAAGAAGAAAGGCTGCACTTTGTATATTGCTCTCTGGGCGTGACGAGCTGTATGTAACTTAAATGAGCATGCCAAAGTCGAAATGACTTTGGCATGCTTTTTTTGTTTTTATAATTTGATAATAGCTTGTTGCAAGTCTATGGATTCGGCACGGAGCGTGCCGTGACCTCGCAAGACGATGATGCACTTGCCGAAGAATGCCTTTCTCTTTGGATCGGTAAAACGCTCCAGGGAGGTCTGATTGCCGTTATCTGTGCCCAGAATCTCGGCGGTAGAAGAGAAATAGATCTCGTTCTCGGCATTCGGACAGAGATTGCCATCCTTATCTACTACATTTACTTCTACGAAGGTTGTAGGGGAGGATGGGGATTGCAAATCCCCAGGGAGAGAGGTCGAACCTTTTCTGACTGCGGATTGCAAATCCGCAGGAACGCCTGACGGGGTTGGAGTGCACGATTGCAAATCCGCAGGAACGCCTGACGGGGTTTGGACAGCGGATGCAAGGGTGTTCTGATAGGTCTTCTTCAAAACGAGATGATGAGGAGGACCGGCTGTCTTGATGGTCTGGGATGAAATCTCCCTGCCCTGCTTTCTCGCTACGACCTTTACTTCACCCGGCTCGAAAGTTACTCGCCACATTACGTGATACTCGGTGCTGCGATCAAAGGCGTCGGCATGGTCGCCGGCTTTTGCAGAAACAGCTTTGGCGCCAGCTTTTGCAGAAACGGCATGGGCGGCATCTTCATTTTCCTCTCCATGCACCTTCTTCTTCCGGATGCCCTGGCTCTTGCCATTGATGAACAGCTCTACCTCATCTGCCTGGTTGTAATAGCACCACATATCTATCTGCTGGCCTGGAAGCCAGTTCCAGTGAGGGAAGAGATGGAGAACAGGCTTCTTCGTCCATTCACTCTGATACATATAATAACTGTCCTTAGGAAGACCAGCCAGGTCGATGATGCCAAAATAACTGCTGCGTGCCGGATAGGCATACGGAGTCGGTTCGCCGATATAGTCGAAACCTGTCCAGATAAACTGTCCGCCCACGAAATCATTGTGCTTCACCACATCCCAGGTCTCCTCGTGCGTACTGCTCCAGGAGGCATGCATATTGTCATACGCCGAACACTTGAAGGATGGATCGGTATATGGCAGCCACCACTCCACCGGAGCCGTATAGATGCTGTCGCTCGGCATCCGGTAATAACCGCGCGTCTGGAGTGCCGAAACACTCTCGGAGAAGATGAACGGCTTGCCCGGGAAGTTCCTAGGAACATCCTTCGCCCACTGATGATGATAATTGAATCCGATGACATCGATGGCTCCACTCTTGAAGAGATGATTCTTAGGATCAGGCTCGTTGCATCCGGCTGTTACCGGACGGGCGCCCCACGGATCATACTTCTTCACGATATCAGCCAGATGACGGGTGAGAAGAGAGTTCACGCTCAGCTCATCGCTATGTGCCAGGGTAGAGGCATCATGCCCCGCATTCAGGATGAGATTCGCCTGCTCCAGACTCAGGGTATCGGCAGCGGCATCCGACCACTGTTCGAGCACCTCGTTGCCGATGCTCCACATGATGATGCAAGGATGATTCCTGTCGCGCTTCACCAGATCAGAGAGATCACGCTGATGCCATTCATCGAAGAAGCGGGCATAATCGCCATTCGACTTCTTGCGGCGCCACATGTCAAAGCTCTCGTCCATCACCATGATTCCCATGGAATCACACATATTCAGAAGTTCGGGAGCCGGAGGATTATGACTGCTTCGGATGGCATTTACACCCATATCCCTGAGGATGGTGAGCTTGCGATGAAGCGCATCCTCGTTGAGGGCGGCACCTAGACATCCGAAATCGTGATGCTCGCACACACCATTGATCTTCATATTCTCGCCATTGAGAAAGAAACCTTTCCGGGCATCAAACCTCACATCACGGAAGGCGGTCTGCGTAGTGGCGGTATCCACCACCTTGCCATTCACCACCAGTTCGCTCTTCACGGTATAGAGATAGCCCTTTCCGATAGACCAGAGATGAGGTTTCCTTACCTTGAGCTGCTGGCTCTGGGTGCCCTGGCTCCTTGCCACCACCTTGCCAGCCGCATCGTAGATGGTATTGCGGATGGATAGTTTCATCCTGCTGCCTTCGGCATGGAAATCCACCTTCACCTTGACATCACCCTTCGGCGTGGTAGCCACATACTGCCCCCACTGCGGGATGTATGCCTTCTTCAGAGTCTTGGTAAGCCAGACGTGGCGGTAGATGCCGCAGCCCGAATACCAGCGGCTGTTGGGCTGATCGCTGTTATCCACCTTCACGGCAATGACGTTATCACCCTTCTTATATATATAAGGTGTAAGATCGTACTCGAAGGTGCTGTAGCCGTAGGGACGGGTGCCGAGCTTGTGACCGTTGATATAGACGGTGGAGTTCATATACACGCCATCGAAGGTGATGGTGAAGCGGTCGTACTTCTCGTCTGGCGAAAGGGAGAAGTGCTTGCGATACCATCCGATGCCGCCCGGAAGAGCACCACCGCTGGCTCCCGAAGGATTCGATGGAGAGAAATCGCCCTCTATCGCCCAATCGTGAGGGAGATTCAGGCGGCGCCAATGCCCGTCGGCATACTCCGAATTCTGCATACTGGCACTATCAGCCAAAACTAAAAGCCAGTCTTTATCAAAAGACTGGCGATCGCGGGCGCTCAAAGACTGAGCGCCCAATAGTAGAATTGCTAAAGCAAATATCTTCTTCATATTATTTCAATTTTACAGTCATTGCCTGACCTGCATACTTCACTACCTTGCCCTTAGGCGACTTGGTGAGATTCACGCCCTGCTGCTTCTTCTGATCTACCAGGATGATGTTGAAGCGGCGCTTCTGGAGCATGCCGTCGAAACTACCCTTGCGGGCACCGATGGTTACCTGCTTCCGGGCATCATCATACTTGAAATCGATTACAGCATACTTGCCCTTCTCGTAGTTATAGTTCGTGCCCTCATCCTCGTACAAGGTATAAGAGCCATCCTTGCCGGCATAGACATAGAGGTCGATCAACTCCGGTTTCTTCTCATCACTCCACTGCATCTCAGGACCTATCGGAAGGATGGCGCCCTCTGGGATGAAGACAGGAATCTTATCGTATGGCGCATCGGCCACGATGGTCTGACCGCCTGCATGATATGCTCCGGTATAGAAATCGTACCAGCCCTTCTGCTTAGGCAGATAGACTTCGCGTGAATACTTCTGATACTCGCCCACCGGACAAGCCATCAGGGCAGAACCGAACATCCACTGGTCCTTGATGTCCAACACCTTCTCATCGCCATTGAAATCCATCACCAGTCCGCGCATCATCGTGTAATCCTTGAGATGCACCATACCCGCCATACTGTAGAGGTAAGGCATCAGGCGATAGCGGAGCTTGTCGTAGGCTACGATGGTCTTGTAGGCAGGATGATCGGCTGGTGCGATGTTCCAAACCTCACGCAACGGCCACTGACCGTGGGCACGATAGAGCGGAACGAAACAGCCAAACTGGTTCCACCGAGCCTGCAACTCTCTCCACTCCTTCAAATCGGCATTCTCCTTACCGGTCTTGTCAAACTCCTGCTGGGCTGCTACATAGCGGTTTTCCACACAGAAACCACCCTGGTCCATTCCCCAGAAAGGAAGACCTGCCATAGAATAGTTCAGTCCGGCAGTCATCTGCGCACGCATATCCTCCCAGCGGGTAGCGATGTCGCCCGACCAGGTAGCAGTGCTGTAGCGCTGTTCGCCAGCAAAGCCCGAACGGGTGAGGAGGAAGACGCGCTGGTTAGGGTTCACGCTGCGCTGACCATTGTAGATGGCGTCGGCATTCACGATGCTGTAGGCATTGAAATACTCGGTAGATGTGCCCAGGGCGGTAGGACCGGAGAGCGCCTTACGGTACCACATCGGGGTACAGTCACGAACGTTTGGTTCTGATGCATCCATCCACCAGGCATCGATACCGAACTTATACTTGGTATAGAGATTCTCATCCATCTGTCGCCAGAACATCTTTCTGGCTCCGGCATCGTAGGCATCATAGAAGGAGCCGCGGAAACCGAGCCAGTCGTGGATATCATCCTTGATAGCCTGGTGATACATCCACCCCTTGGCATCCAGTTCCTTGTAATTCTTCACGGTATCATAGAACTTCGGCCAAACCGAAATCATGAATCTTCCATGCAGGGCGTGCACGCTGTCGAGCATCGCCTGAGGGTTCGGATAGCGTGCCGCCTCAAACTCGTGGCTTCCCCATGAATCCAGCTTCCAGTAGTTCCAGTCCTGTACGATGTTATCCACCGGAATCTTCAGGTCGCGGAACTTCTTCATGTTCTCCTCGATATCCTTGCTGCTCTGATAGCGCTCGCGGCTCTGCCAGAAGCCGAGCACCCACTTAGGATATACCGGAGCCTTGCCGGTAAGGGTGCGATAGCCCGAGATTACCTCGTCCATATTCTTTCCGGCGATGAAGTAGTAATCCATATCCGGCGACATCTCGCTCCAGATGCTCAGCTGGTTCTTCTCAGCCTCAGAACGTGGGGCAGCCACACGGAGACCGCAGTAGGAAACATCGCCATCCGGCTGCCATTCGATGCGGATTGGGGTCTTCTTGCCCTTCTGAATGGCTGTCTCAAACTTATAGGAATTCGGATTCCAGGCGGTACGCCAGCGCTCAGGCACCACCAGCTTGCCGTCGATATAGATCTTCATATAGCCGGCATAGTAGAGGATAAACTGATAGAAGCTGTTGGTTGGCGCCTCTACATATCCCTCGTAAACCACCTTGGAGCCATTCAGCGCAAAGCCCTTAGGCAGGTTCTGGATGCCGCCCTTATCAGTCTTGTTGCAGATTTCTGAAGTCTCAGGCATGGCATATTCAAAGTAGATGCTGTCCTCGCCACGAACAATCTTCTGTCCGTTCTTAGCCACGTAGGTACCGGTGAGCTGTCCTTCCTTACCGTCCTTGTCGTAGAGTTTGAAGGCACGGTTCAGCTGGAGATAATCGCCCGGATTACCCCAGCGGCAATAAGAATACGAATCCCAGAGGATGCCGTAGTTCTTGTTGGAGATGACGAAAGGCACGCTCACCTTGGTGTTATACTGGAAGAGGTCTTCGTTCTTGCCCTTCATGTTGAGCTCTTCGCTCTGGTGCTGACCGAGACCATAGAAGGCTTCATTGTCTGGCGAATCGAAGAGGGCACGCCACGACCATCCGTGCTTCTGTGCCTCGGGTACCTTGGCGATATCCACACCGATTTCACGGTCGGGCACGGTGAAAGGCTTGAAGATCTTTCCTCCCTGTGCCACCTCTTTCAACAGAACCTGATTCTTGAGATCATAGAAGGTAATCTGTCCGGTAGCCTCGTTCAGCACGGCACGCATGGCAGCGGTGGTGATG
This sequence comes from Prevotella sp. TF12-30, assembly GCF_003436715.1. Taxonomy (NCBI): domain Bacteria; kingdom Pseudomonadati; phylum Bacteroidota; class Bacteroidia; order Bacteroidales; family Prevotellaceae; genus Prevotella; species Prevotella sp. TF12-30. The sequence goes on from NZ_QSQJ01000027.1 coordinate 5,569, forward strand.
ATGAGGTCATCGCCCTGCTCCTCTACCTTGTAATTTGCCTTGCCCTTCTGAGGCACGATGATGAGACTCTGCTTGCTGCGGAAACTCTGCTCGGCAGTAGCCTGCACACGGATGATGCGGTCGCCTACCACCTGGAGGCGGATTTGCGACGGACCATAGTTCTGATGCTGTTTTAACTGTACGGTAAGATAGTTACCATTCTGGACAAAATCAGCTGCCTGGGCACCCATAGCGCCCAGAATCAATGCAGCCGTAACAAATAATGTCTTTGTTGGTTTCATTTAGTTTGTTTTTAGAGTTTATAAAATTGTTATAATAGTCTATTTCTTCACGAGATTCTTTTCCGAACTTTCACGTATCTTGAGAATCATCGGCACCACCTCCTTGTAGATTTTCTCATCGCCATTGATGCTCTTCATCAGAAGCTGGCAGGCTTTGGTGCCCTGCACGTGTGCCTGATCCATGATGGCGGAGAGGCGAGGGGTTACGAAGGCGGCTGTATCTCCATCGGTGAATCCGATGATAGCCACATCTTCCGGAATGCGCAGACCTTTCGACTTGATGGCATCGAAGGCTGCATAGGTGATGATATCATTGAAGGCGAGGATGGCATCAGGCGGATTCTCACCTTCCAGGAGCCGGAGCGTAGCTTTGCGCGCCACGTCGAAATCTATCTTGTCGCATACCACCAGGTCGCGGTCGATAGGGATGCGGTTCTCGCGGAGCGCTTCGAGATAACCGTGCTTGCGGCGGCGCACCATATCGAGATGGTTGGGACCGCCGATGAAAGCCACACGGCGCGAACCGGTTTCTATCATGTGCTGGGTGGCCTCCTGAGCCGCCACATCACCATTTCCCACCACCTGTGAGAACATGTCCTCCAGACAACAGCGGGCAAAGAATACCAGGGGCACCCCCATCTCGTGGAGCTGCTCGAAGTGAGAATAGTCGGTGGTGTCCTGCGCCAGACAGGCGATGATACCCTCTACATGCATATTGAGAAAGTTATCCAGAGCCTGCGCCTCGCGCTCATGGTCTTCATGACTGTTGGAACTGATAACGGAATAGCCCAACTTGGAGGCATAGTCTTCGATGCCATCGAGGACAGCGGCATAATAATGAGTCACGAGATTTGGGACGATGACACCAATCACCCTCGGAGCTTCCTTGCGGAGACTCTGGGCGAAGGGATTCGGGCGATAGTTCAGCTCCTTGGCGAGTTTCTTTACCTTTTGGGTCATCTCCTCTCCTACTTCATGGCTGTTTCGCAATGCTCTGGAAACGGTAGCTATACTGACACCAAGCTTATCTGCAAGGTCCTTTAATGACGTTCTACGCTGCTTCATGTATAATAAGTTAGTTATGTATGGTGCGATATTGCATCAAATTTACTGCAAAGATACTATTTTTATTCCGAATTGCAAACGTTTACGTGTGTTTTTTTAGCAAATATAGCACATATTTCTGAAAATACTTGTAATTTTGCAGCACGAAAAGTAATGAATAGTTGATAATAAGTTAGTTAGAAATGAAAAAGCTTCAGAATGTCGGGAGACAATCTGAAGCATTTTTTTTAAATATAATATTCCGCAGAATCTACCAGTCCGGCACGAAGTGCATACTTTGTTGCTTCGTGCACGTTGTTCACGCCGAGCTTTCTGAAGATATTCTTTCGGTGGGTATTCACGGTATGGAAACTGGAGAAACGCTTCTCGGCGATTTCCTTGGTTGTCATACCCAGGGCGATATCCTTGAGAATCTCGGTTTCGGTCTTGGTGAGATTCACTTTTTCTTCTGCTTCCTGCGGCGGAGTAAGGAGCACCTCCATCATTCGCTGGCAGACAAACCGCTTGCTATCTACGCAGAAGCGTATCGCCTCCTTGATTTCCGTCAGCGGACTCTCCTTCAGGAGCACGCTGAACATACTGCTGCTGGCGATGAGCACCCGTACGAAATCGGCACTCAGGTCTTCGCTGAACAGCAGCCATCGGGTATAGGGAAAGCGCTGGTTGAGGATGAGCAGTTCGGCGGAATCATTGATATCGAAAAGCGTGTAATCGAGTATCACCACCGTATCTTCGTTTTCCCGCAAGGCAAGCATCAGCTCTGTCTTGTCTTCCACATACTTGGTTTCCAATCCTTCCATTCTCTCTATCACGTATATCAGTCCGGCACGCGTGATATCCTGCTTATCTGCCAATAGAATCTTCATAAGCAAATCTCCTTCTTTTATGTTGTTATATACTCTTTTATGACCAAACTTTGATGAAGGGAGAACATAGCAAAAGGCTATATTCTCCCTGTTTTATCTTTCCTAGAATGACATGAGGAATCCCATTCGGATGCCCCACTTATCTACATTGGCATGATTCAGGTAGTTGATACGGCGCACATAATCGATTCCGAAGAACTTGAAAATGTTGTGCACACCGGCTACCACCTCCCAATATGGCGTATTGCCAAAGGTGTAGGAGTTGTTAGGGAACTTGAAGATCACGTCATCCGATGTATTCTTCACCGGATTGTTCTTGTCGGTGAGCTGTCCCCATACACCCTTCACGGCTACATACTCGCGCCACTTCAGCTTCTTGATGAGCGGAATGCGGTTGAGAAGCTTGCCGTTCATATCCCAGGCTACCGACCAGAAGAGCTGGCGGTCGCTCAGGAACTCCCAGTCTTTCATCATACTGATGGTTGCCTCCTGCTCGAAGATGGAGAGGTTGACTGGTGGCTGGACGAGCATGGTGAATGGAACCTTGTTCCACTGCATCTTGCCCACGATGTTGAAGTCCACATATCCGAAGCTGCCCAGCCACTGGCGCTTGTAGATGCCCAGCGTGGTGAGGTTGCTCTGATACTGACCGCCCATGAATCCGTCCAGACCCATGGAATGGCGGAGGGTGAGCTCAGGACTGTCGAGATTGATAGGCAATCGCTGCTGCTTGGTGTTGACATAGGTAACACCCGGGTTGTAGTCGATGCCCACAGATGCCTCGGTGGTGCGTATCTTCTTCACTTCCTCGCCCGTGTTCACCTTGAAATAATGCAGATTGCCCACGGTGCGGTTGCTCTGCCATCTCATTCCCGCATCGAAGCGGAGTCCCCAGTCGGTCTCATAGACGAAGCTGAACTTCTGCCGCTGATAGAGATACATCTGGTCCTGCGTAGCGGCACGGATGGTCATGAAGAAGTTATCCTTGTTGTGCAGCAGGTTGTCATCGGATGGAGAGGTGATATCGTGACCAATCTCGAAGACGAACTTGCGCATCGGGAACTCGAACGGACTGTTCTTTTTCTTGTTGAGCGAATAGGTGAAGAGATGACCGTAGTACCAGTTGTGGCTCTTCGTACCATAGGCGCCATATCCATCCCAGAAGAAATGAGGGTTGAGTGCCGCCATGGTGCGGGCTGCCAGACGCAGGCGCACGCCATCCACGTAGTTGTTGGAGAGGAAGGTGTTGATAGGTCCGAGGTCGAAGAGGCTCTTTCGGCCATCCTTTCCTCCGCTTCCTATCTCTACATAGTTCTCCATGAGCGCCTTGACGCCGAAGATGATGTACTTGAATCCCTTGGAATTCTCCATACGGTGGATGAAACTGTCCATCGAAGACTCACTCTTGGTGAGATCCACCTGCCGGTACTTGTTCCAGTAAGCCTCATCACGGTTCATCGCATCCATATCATGCCTTACCTTTGCCTTGCCCTTGAAGAGCATCTTCGGCAAAGGGTCGAAGGCGTAATCGGTGATTCGGGTGTTTCGCACCACCAGCAGGTCCTGCAGCAGCTTGTTCATGTGCATCTCTGCTATCATATCATCCTTGGTGAGCACCCACTCGCCATTGTCGAGCTTGGTATATTCCTGCTCAATCTTCATGTCCTTCACCCAGTTGACGGCTGAGTTGTGAGGCATATAGAGATTACATTTCTTGACGTGCAGGGTACTGTCGGCAAGCACATAGAGCTCGCCTCGGAATCCGAAGTCCTGACTGTTGGCTGGGATAAACTGCAGATGATAGCAGAGGTCGCGGTTCACATACACCGTATCTTCTATATAATAATGATAGAAGCTGATGGCTGTTCTGCCCAGCGGAGATGGGAACGGATACTGGAGCAGACGCACGTAGTCATCATAGATATCCACATCGGTAAAGACATCCTTGATGGCTGTATTCAGGATTTCTCCGGTCTGGATCACCTGTCCGATACCATTGCTCTGCTGACCCTTGATGATATCCTTTTCGCTCTTCGGGTCCTTGCGGTAAACGTGCTGCGAAACGGTCTCATCGATACTTACCGGCAGAGTGAGCTTGCCGTTGTAAGGCGAAAGCTCCACTTGGTCGAGGAGATACTGTCGCTTGCTGAAGAACTTGCCCTCCATCTGTTCCTTGGTGATATCATTGAGTGCGAGGGTGATCTTCTGATATTTATCATACTGATAATAATCATAGTTGCTGAGGTCGCTCTTCTTCTTGGCAGCGATGACACGTCGCATGAGTTCCACGGCAGGGTTATCCTTGCGCTTGTATCTTCCCTTCTTCGATTTCACCACGACTTCTCCCAGCTTGTGGGAATCGTCCTTGAGCTTGATTTCGAGGAAGCTGGTTTTCTCATCTACCTTGACCGTTGTGGTCTTGTAGCTCAGAGCACTGACGGTAAGCATCAGTCCCGGCTTCTTTTCGATGGTAAACTTACCTTCTCCATCACTGGAAACGGCAATCTTGTGTCCCTTGTACTGCACGCTTGCATACGATACGGCAAAGCCGTCATCGTCGATGACACGACCTGTTATCTTCTGCTGCGCCATCATCTGGAGTGTAGAAACCACCAGGAGGACGAGCACCAAATACAATTTTCTTATACCTTTCATTACCTTATTATATATATAGGGGCCTTGCGCCCATTATTAATCATTCTCTACTTTCAGGCTGCAAAGTTATAACATTATTCGTAAATAGCTGCAAAAACCTATTATATATTTCAGTTTTTTATGAGATTTTCAGAAATCCCTCCATCTCAGAGAGTTTCTTGATGATGCCATCGGGGATGGATTCATCCACCTTCTTCTCTTCCCACTGCAATCCCTTGATCCATAGGGTGTGGCAACCCAGTTTATGGGCAGGAATGATATCCTTGCCATAGGTATCGCCCACTACGAGCACCTGAGAGGCAGGAAGATCGAGGGCGCAGACTCCGAGGGCGAAGATGGCTGGGTTCGGCTTGCGCACCCCCACTACTGCCGATTCTATCACGTCCTCGAAATAGCCATCAATTCCTGCATCCTTCAATACCTGATTGATGTTGCCGTAGAAATTGGAAACCAGCACCATCGGATAACCCTTCTGCTTCAGATGCTCCAACACCTGCTTGTTTTCATTCAGAAGAGCAAGGGTCTTGGCATTGATATAGCGAGCCATATCCACAGCAATCTGCCGGATTTCTGAATCAGAAAGGGAGAGGAAAAGGCTTTCTGATGAAGCATCAGAATCTTTTCCGGGATTCCCTAGCTTCGCCTGTTTCTCAGAATCATCCTTTCCTGTCTCCAGCAATTCCTTTCCTGCCAGGAAATTCAATTCCAGGATCAGTTTTTCTCTGAGAATATCCTCAAAATGGAAATCGGGAGTCACGATGGGATTCACAGCTAGTGCTCGCTCACCATACACGTAGGCATCGCGAAACGCCCGCTTATGGATACTTACTCCTGGCTCTACTTCCTCGTCATCAGCCACACCGATACCGAAATGCTCGTAGCCCTGCCACAGCACTTCCGACCAGTGGTCGCCCCTGGTATCGAGCGTGCCACCATAATCAAAAATGATTCCTTTTATATCCAGTACTTTCATTATTTTCCTTTATTAATTGTTTGCTGCTGGCTCTTCTGATCAGCCTCGTATTCTTCCTGAATCTTCTTCAGGTCCTTGTTTCCCACCTTGATGAGCAGAATGCCGATGGCTATCCATACCAGCTCACGGATTCGGGTGATGAGACCGGTATATACGCCCAGGGCACCCGTAAGATGCAGGCCATCCACCGCCAAGGCAAGACCACCCTCTCGGGCTCCCAACTGCATAGGAGAGAAGAAGATGAGATTGCTGAAAAGCGATGAGAAGGCAAGAATCAGAATGCTGTCGGCGATGCTGATATCCGCCGCAAAAGCCTTCAGGATAAGATAAATCTCCAGGCTCTGGAGCACTCTCGCCATCACCTCGAAGAAGAGGGAACTGTAGAAAGTGCTCTTGTGCTGACCATGCAGCAGGGCTATCTGCGAATCTATCTGCTCCAGGGTCTCCTGCTTCTCCTGCTCAAACCGCTTAGCCCAGTTCTTCACGAAAGGAATATGGGTGAGCAGATGGATGCCCTTCTGCGCCATTCCCGTCTTGTAGCCGCGGGCGAAGAAGTAGATGCCGAGCAGGCAGAAGGCTGCGATGAAGCCCAGCATGATGCCCATAGGGACACCTATCGGATACAGGGCGATATAGAGAAATGTAGAAAGGAACCAGAACCAGAAATGGGAGAAGATGTGCATCATCACATAGAGAATGACCGATGATGTAGCCTTGCTCACACCCGTAAAAGGCTTCAGCTCCATAATGCGGTAAGGTTCACCGCCCATCAATCCGCAGGGAGTGGTGTAGTTCAGGGCGAATCCGCTCACGGTGAGCTTATATACTCGCCAGAACGAGAGTCCCTTCACCCTACCCTCGTCGTTGATGATGAGCCACCAGGAAACGGTGTTCACCCAATAAACCACGAGCCACAGACCGAGAATCAGCGGGAAATAGATGCCCGCCTGCTTCAGATAGCGCCAGATATCGGTATAGTCCATATCCATCGTGCAGAGCATGATGATGATGGCGATGATACCGAACGCCATGAATATATTTCTGAACTTGTTATTCATAAATGAACTTGTTATTCACAAAAGTATTTGTTATTCCAAAAATAAGACGTTTATGCCTCATACTCTCCCTTCAGGACCTTCTGGTTGAGCTTCAGACAAAGACGCTCGTGGGTTCCTCTCATATAGAAGAAAATCAGACTGAACACGGTAATCTCGATAGCCGGATAAAGCCATGGAAGACCTATCAGTATAGAGATGAACAGCGTGATGCTGCGCCAGTTGAAGGTAAGGATATTGGCATATTTCATCAGTGGAAGACTGCCCGCACGGAAGTCGGCACGCAACTGCTCAGGCAACTGCTGCGGATATCTTTCGCGCAGATTTCTCTTGAATATCTGGAAGATAGGAGTATCCCGCTCCTGTCCCAAGGTATAGTTCTTGTAGAAGAACTGGAAGAGTTTCTGCACTGGCTCCTTCTTCCATTTCATCTGCTTCCACAGCTCTACCTGCTTGCTGGCATCGTCCAGTTCGCTTCCCTCCTTGCCTTTCAGGAAGAAGAGGTGAATCTGACGGTAGTAATCGGCAAGACGGCTCTGAATGGCATGGCATCCGAAACCGGCAACAATGCAGAGTGCCCAGATTTTCCAGCCCCACTCCGGCATCAGACGGAAGGAGATGGCGAAGTAGATGCTGACAAACCAGAAGTCGCCAGCTGCGCCATCCAGGATTCTGCCCAGGGCACTCTTCTGGTTGGTGAGTCGTGCCAGCTGACCGTCGCAGCTATCATATACGTTTGCCCAAATGAGCAAGAAGATGCCCAAGATGTTGATTGCCAGATCGTCGAAATAGAAGCAGATGCCCGCTCCTACGCCGAGGAAAATGGAAAGAATGGTCACCACGTTTGGGGTGACGTGAAGCATGCGGAAGAATCGCGCCCACTGGTAACCAATGGGGCGATAGAAGTAAATATCAATGTGCTCCTCGGTATCCGCTGATTTCAGAGAAGCCTTAAATTCCTGATTCATCTTTTTTTATTTTTTTGTTATTCCTGTATCATTTTTGTTGCTATATAGAACGCAGCCTCATCACGGCATGGCGCAAAGCTAGGCCAGTCGTTGAAGTCGATGATGCGGATGCTGCCATCCTCGCTGACCACACAGTCGCCGCCATATACCGGCACATTCAGCATGTCGGCAGCCTTGTCAGCCTCAGCCTTCAGAGCCTCGGCATCGAAGGCGATGCCCTGAGCCTCGCCATTGATCACCTCCAGTCCGAACTTGGAACGATGACCGCATTTCGATGGATAGAACCAATAGAAGAAATCGGTACCCGATACGCCGTAGAACTTGATGAGGTCGCCCTTCAGGTGCTCGTTCACCACCACCGACGTGATGCCACGCAACCAGAATTCCTTCAGCAGCGCCTCAGCCTCCTGCTCGTTCTGCACATAGCAGGTATCCTCCTTCTGCTGCGCACAGCCGTCGCCACGCTTCAGCCAGCAAGGATAGTGGATATCCTTCACCATCTCTCCGTTTCTGCCGATGATGCGGCTCTCGGGAGTAGCGATGCCTCCGGCGATGAAACGCTCGGTCATGATGCGGCGGATGCAGCGGTTTACACCCAGACTGGAGTTCACCACCAATACGCCTTCCTCCTCTATTCTGCCGAGAATATCGAGTGCCTGCTTGCTGCGTGCCATCGAGAAGAAGCCATCCACGCCCACTGTCACACGGCAGCGAGGCCATCCGTAGGCTCTCTCCAACACAGTTGCCTTGCGGCAGAATTCCTTCTCGCACATCAGCATCACCTGCGCACCGAGTGCCTCCAGCTGCTGTTTTACGGCATTCATGATGGCAGCATCGTTATCCACGCAATTAGGCGAGAACTCGTTGCCGCGGCATACCCCCACCAGGGTCTTACCCTCCAGCGGATGGATGAAAGCCTCGGCCTTCGCAATATCCTCCTTGTGATCTACATCCAGAATCTTGTTGATAGGATAAGCCTCCAGCTTCAATCCCTCTACCACCAGCTGGCGCTGGAAGTTGCGCATACGGCTCATACCTTGCTCCATGCAGTGGTCGAGCACATCGAGCGCCTTGTCGCCCAGACAGTAGATGCCACCCGAAATCAGATGGTCATCGCCCTCCTGCTTGTCGTGGAAGCCCGTAATTCGTGGTTTCTTGTGCGAGCCCTGCTTGTCGAGCAGACTGGCACCCTCGGCATCCTCCTGCTTCTCCACACCAACCCACAGCGGTTTTTCATCATCCACGTATGGGGTGACAGCCATGCAGCCGTCAATATCCTTTGCCTCCTGGAAGTGGCGGATATACTTCTTGAATTCCTCCTCACGGAAGATGGTATCCACGGTGGTAAGGCAGAAGCGCTCGCCACGGAGATATGGCGAGAGGGCATGCAGACTGTGCATGGAACTAGGAGTGGTCTTCACCACCAGGCGCAGAGGCACCGGCAGCTTCATCTGCTCCAGATGTTCACGCACCGCCGTGCTCCATTCGTTGACAATCACTACGATTTCGGTAGCACCGCAATCTACGAAGATGCGTAGAAGGCGCTCTATCATCGGTTCGCCGCATACCGGCACCAGGGGTTTAGGCTGTTCCACGCCTTCCTGTGCCAATCGGCTTCCCTCGCCTGCGGCTATAACTGCAAATCTCATTCTATTTCTAATTATTTTATTTTTCTTCAAATTTCTATAACTTTCTTCTGTAGCAGCGGCGGCGACGGTGCTGCACGCTTTCCAGATACTGCCACTGGCTCTGCACACCCTTGTTGCTCTCCATCTGCGGCATCGCCTCCGCCCATTTGAAACCGTAGCGGTGGTACTGCTCGATGAGGTCGGCGAAGATGAGGGCATTGGCACCCTTGCTGCGGTATTCCGGCAACACACCGATGAGCACCAGATCCACGGTATCGGTGGCGTGGCACTTCATCACCCGCAGAAGCCGAAGCCATCCCCAAGGGAAGAGCTTGCCGTTGCGGTTCTTCTGCAGCGCCTCGGTCATGGATGGGAAGGATACGCCGAAACCGATCAGGCGGTTGTTGTCGTTGCCATCTACCACACCGGTGATGAGGTTCATATCCGCCATCTTGATATACGAATCCACATACCCGTCGATCTGTCGGTCGGTGAGTTGCTGGAAATCGTAGAGATCCTTGTAGGTTTCGTTGACGATGCGGAAGACTTCCCTGCCCATGCCGCCCTGAACCAGTTCGTGCTTGGTAAACTTATGCACGTGCAGATTGTAGCGGCTCTCGATGAGCTGGGCTGTCTTGGCAAATTTCGGAGGGGTTACCTCAGGCACCTTGATGCGGTACTCCAGCCAGTCGTTGTCCTTCTGGAAGAGCTCCAGAGCATCCATGTGCTTGGGATAATAAGGGTAATTGTAGTTGACGTACATGGTGGATTTCTCGTGGAATCCTTCGATGAGCATTCCTTCACGGTCCATATCGGTAAAGCCAAGTGGCCCTACCAATTCTTCCATGCCACGCTCTCTGCCCCAGTGGGCTGCGGCATCCAGCAGCATACCGGAAACCTCGAGATTATCGATGAAGTCGAACCATCCGAAGCGCACCTGCTTCTTGTTCCACTGGTCGTTGGCACAATGGTTGATGATGGCGGCAATGCGGCCTACCACCTTCGGGATGCTGTAATCGATAGCCAGGAAATATTGCGCTTCGCAGAAATCGAAGGCAGGGTTCTTGTCTTTGCTCAATGTATTCCACTCGTCAAAACGCAAGTAAGGAACGGCATATTTGCTACCTTCATAAAGGTCGTAATAGAACTGTATGAAAGTTCTCAATCCTTTCTTGGTAGTAACGGGTATGATTCTAATATCACTCATTGATCTGATTTTTTTCTAAAACTTTTTGCTCTGATTTTTCTTTTTATAATAATGTATCATCAGAAAAACGGTGCAAAAGTACGAGTTTTTTCCGAGATGGCAAACGAAATCACTGTTTTTTTTCCTGCCGAGCGTTAAAATCATCGAATATTTCCCCCTTTCGGAAATAAAGCAGTAACTTTGCAGGCTGATATGAAGAAATCAAGAGATAATTATACATTCCTGACCCATGCACCGGTGCATCGGGTGATTTTTACGATGGCGATTCCTACCATTATCAGCATGTTATCGACGAGTATGTACAACCTCGCCGACACCTACTTCGTGGGCAGCATCAATACCCAGAGCGTGGCTGCGGTAGGCGTTTCCTTCGCCATGATGTCAGTAATCCAGGCCGTTGGTTTCCTCTATGGTCATGGCTCCGGCAACTATATTTCCCGAATGCTGGGAGCCAAGGAGGTGGAGAAGGCGAAGAAGATGGCATCCACGGGCTTCGTGCTGAGTTTCCTGACGGGACTTCTCATCGCCATTCTTGGACAACTTTTCCTTACACCACTGTGCATTCTTCTGGGTTCCACCCCCACCATCCAGCCCTACGCCGAGCGCTATCTCGGCATCATCCTGCTGGGTGCTCCCTTCATGACAACCTCTCTGACACTCAACAACCAGATGCGCTTCCAGGGCAATGCGATGTATGCAATGAAGGGAATCATGTCGGGAGTGCTCCTCAATCTCATCCTTGCCCCACTGCTCATCCTTTATTTTGCCATGGGCATCACGGGTGCCGCCATCGCCACCCTCACCAGCCAGTGCTTCGGCTGCGCCATGCTCTTCTGGATGACGCACAAGGGAGAAAACATCCGCATCCATCTTCGCAACTTCACTCCATCCAGGGCCTACTTCAAGGAGATTATCTTTGGCGGCACACCTTCCTTATCAAGACAAGGCTTGGGAAGCATCGCCACACTGATGCTGAACGTGGCTGCCGGAGCCTACGGAGATGCAGCCATTGCGGGTATGAGTATCGTGACGAGAATCTCGTTCTTCACCTATGCCGTGGTCATCGGACTGGGTCAGGGGTTCCAGCCGCTCTGCGGTTTCTGTTATGGAGCCAAGTTGTACGAGCGTGTGAAGGAGGCATTCTTTTTCTGCATCAAATGCGGCACGGTATTTCTGGCGGTTTGTGCCGTTTTCGGCTTCCTTTTCTCCGAGCCTATCATCGAACTCTTCCGTGATGATGCCAGCGTGGTAGCAGTGGGTTCTGTTGCCCTGAAGTGGCAGGTAATCAGCTTTCCTCTGATTGCTACCATCGTGCTGACGAATATGTTGACTCAGACCATCCGCAAGCCTGTACGTGCGAATATCGTGGCTGCAGCACGTAGCGGTTTGTTCTTCATTCCGCTCATTTTCATCCTCCCTCATTTCTTCGGATTACTGGGCGTGGAGATGTGTCAGGCGTGGGCAGATATCTGCTCCTTCCTCGTGGCGGTACCGATAGCCTGGAGTGCATTCAGGGATATGAAATTGCAGCAACGCTAAAAAAATCACAAAAAACAAGAACGAATTCTTTGCAGTTCAAGAAATTAATCGTATCTTTGCAGTCGAATTTTATTGATACATGAAGAAAATGAGTAAAGATACACTAACTCATCAGCTGACAGAGACTATCGACGAGCTTTCAAGCGCCGAATCGCTGAAGGGTCTCTTCCATCAGCATAGAGACGGGAATCCACTTCCTTCGGGCAAGGCGCTCGAAGACATCATCAATCTGTCTCGATCCATCCTCTTCCCGGGATATTTCGGAAACTCATCCGTGAATATCTCTACCATCAAATACCATATCGGAGTAAGAGTTGAGAAACTCTACGAGATGCTCGCAGAACAGATTCTCGCCGGACTCTGCTTCGCCAACGACTGCGAATCGGAAACCCAGGCAGAACTGCAGCACCAGCGTGCCAAGGCAGGCGTCATCGCCGCCAAAGCCATCATGGAATTTCCCAAGCTCCGCAAGATTCTCGCCACCGACGTAGAGGCAGCCTACAACGGCGACCCGGCGGCAATGAGCCACGGAGAAATCATCTCCTGCTATCCCGTGATCAAGGCTTTAACCAACTATCGTATAGCTCATGTTCTGCACAAGCTCGGCGTGCCCCTCATCCCAAGAATGATGACGGAGCTGGCACACTCGGAGACGGGTATCGATATCAATCCGGAGGCTACCATCGGCCACCACTTCACCATCGACCATGGCACGGGTGTGGTTATCGGTGCCACCTGCATCATCGGCAACAACGTGAAGCTCTATCAGGGTGTTACCCTCGGAGCCAAGAGTTTCCCACTGGATAAGGACGGCAATCCTATCAAGGGAATCCCTCGCCACCCTATCCTGGAAGACGACGTCATCGTATATGCCAACGCCACCATCCTGGGCAGAATCACCATCGGAGAAGGCTGCATCGTGGGCGCCAACGTATGGGTGACCAAGGACATGAAGCCGAAAACAAAGAAATATAGAAAAGAAAAACAAAGTTTATTAGATATAGAATTCAATAATGGAACAGGAATTTGAACTCATTGCCAAGACCTTTATGGGTCTGGAGCCAGTCTTGGCTGAGGAGCTCACCCAACTGGGTGCTAACAATGTACAAATAGGTCGCCGCATGGTATCTTTCACTGGCGACAAGGAAATGATGTATCGTGCTAACTTCCAGTTACACACAGCCATCCGCATCTTGAAACCTATCAAGCACTTCAAGGCTCGTTCTGCCGAAGAGGTGTACGACGAGGTTCAGAAGATCAAGTGGGATGACATCTTAGACGTGAAGAAGACTTTCTCGGTAGATTCAGTAGTCTATTCTGAGGAGTTCCGCAACTCACGCTTCGTGACTTACAAGGTAAAGGATGCCATCGTGGACTGGTTCCGCGAGAAGCAGGGCACACGTCCTAACATCAGCGTGTCTAACCCAGACATCCGCCTCAACATCCATATCGCAGAGGATAACGCTACACTGAGTCTCGACTCAAGCGGTGAGAGTCTGCACCGCCGTGGCTACCGTCAGGAGCAGGTAGAGGCACCTCTGAACGAGGTTCTCGCTGCAGGTATGATCCTGATGACCGGCTGGAAGGGCGAATGCGACTTCATCGACCCAATGTGCGGTTCGGGAACCATCGCCATCGAGGCTGCCCTCATCGCCCGCAACATCTCTCCAGGTGTATTCCGCAAGGAGTTTGCCTTCGAGAAATGGAACGATTTCGACCAGGATCTCTTCGATATGATCTATAACGACGACTCTCAGGAGCGCGAGTTCGAGCACCACATCTACGGATATGATGTAGATATGAAGGCGGTGAACACTGCCAACCTCAACGTGCGTGCAGCCGGACTGAGCAAGGATATCACCATTGCCCAGCAGGATTTCAAGGACTTCACACAGCCTGCCGAGAAGAGCATCATCGTGATGAACCCTCCATACGGCGAGCGTATCTCTACTCCTAACCTGCTGAACACCTACAAGATGATTGGCGAGCGATTCAAGCGTGCCTTCGCAGGCAACGAGGCTTGGGTACTGAGCTACCGCGAGGAGTGCTTCGAGCAGATTGGACTGAAGCCATCTATCAAGATTCCGGTATATAACGGAAGTCTGGAGTGCGAGTTCCGCAAGTATGTGATGTTCGACGGCAAGATGAAGGAGTTCCGCTCTGAGGGCGGTATCGTGAAGACAGAGCGCGAGAAGAGCGAGATGGCGCAGAAGCACCGTTTCAAGAAGGAACGCGAGTTCAAGAAGCGTGTGAGCGAGGAGACTGAGAACGAGGAGGCAGATATCCGCAGCTTCCAGTTCCACAGCCATCGCCTGGAGGACTTCGAGAAGCGCCGCAATGAGATTCGCCGTGGCGGACGTCCACGTGTGGGTGCCGGAAGACGCGACGATGATGATGACCGCAAGGGCAGCCGCAGCTTCGGAGGCAAGCGCGGAGGCGATCGTAACGACCGTAACAACAAGCGCGGTGGTTTCAAGGGAGACCGTAATGACAAGCGCGGTGGTTTCAAGGGAGACCGCAGAGGTGGCCAGAACTTCGGAGGAAAGCGTGGCAGCAAGCCTAGCTTCGACACCGACTTTGATGACGAGGATTAAGATTTTCTAGCAATGCGGTGAAACGCCGTATTGCTAAGAATTCTAGCAATGCTGCGAAACGCTGCGTCGCTAAAGATAAAATCCTAGTTATCAGATAGATAAACCACATAACACCACAAAACATGGTGTTATGTGTTACAAAAAACAAGAAAAAAAATGATGAATCTGAAGAATTCAATTTATAAATTATCTTTTGCAGCTATGATTTCCATGATGGCAATGAATGCAACCGAGATACAGGCTCAGGGCGTGGTTCCTGCGCAGAAAGGCGAGAAAGCCTTCACACTGGAAGACCTGAACTTCGGTGGCAACAACTACCGCAACATGGTGGCAAAGAACCGCTGGTGCACCTGGTGGGGAAATGAACTTATCCATCAGGACATCGAGGCATGCTATCTCGTAAACAAGACTACCGGAAAGGAGACAAAACTCTTCGGTATCAACGATATCAACCAGTGGATTGCTCCTACCAAGGACATCAAGGTAAGAGCCCTCTACAACGCTCAGTTCCCTTTCGCAGGAAAGAGCATCGTGATGGTAAGCAACGGCAGCAAGACCTACACCATCGACTTCAAGAAGCATAAGCTGCTGAGCGAGATGGAGTTTGAAGATGGCGAGAACCTCCTCGAAGCTAACGCACAGCAGAATGCATTCGCCTATCTGAAGGGCAGCAACCTCTATGTGCGCACCTTCGACGTAACCAACAATGCCATGACAAGAGAGAAGAAGTCTCACGATTTCCAGATCTCTACAGACGGCAGCCGCTCTATCGTGTATGGTCAGAGTGTTCACCGCGATGAGTTCGGCATCAGCAAGGGAACCTTCTGGAGCCCTAACGGCGAACTGCTCGCCTTCTACCGCATGGACCAGAGCATGGTGACGGATTATCCGCAGGTGGATATCCCGGAGATTGATTACTTCAATCATCCTGAGACAGAGACCTGCTGCGCCAAGCCTGCACCAGACAAGTATCCGATGACGGGCGAAACATCGCACAAGGTTACCGTGGGCGTATTCGACTGCATGACAGGCAAGACTGTCTATCTGAAGGCAGGCGACCCTACAGACCGCTACTTCACCAACATCGCATGGAGTCCGGACAGCAAGACCATCTACATGTTTGAGTTGAACCGCGACCAGAACGACTGTCGCCTTACTGCCTACAGTGCAGAGACCGGCGAGAAGACCGGCGAGCTCTATCGCGAGACCGATGAGAAATACGTGGAGCCTTGCCACCCTATCCAGTTCCTTCCTTGGGACAGCAACAGCTTTATCATGCAGAGCCGCAAGGATGGGTACAACCACCTCTATCTCTGCACCCTGGGCAAGCACGGCAGCCGCATGGCGAGCAACACGGAATCGCTCGAAATCAAGCAGTTGACATCGGGTAAATGGGAAGTGATGGAAGTGCTCGGCTTCAACGCCAAGCGCAAGAGCATCATCATCGCATCCAACGAATGCTCTCCTATCCAGCGAAACATCTTCACCGTAGATACCAAGACCGGCAAGCGCACCATGATGGACGATTGCGGCAAGGGCTGGCACAACGCTACCCTGAGCGGGAACGGACAGTTTATCTATGACAACTACTCTACTCCTACCGTGCCTCGCAAGATTGCCATCGTAAACACCGAGAACGGCAAGCGCACCGCTTACTTCACAGCCAAGAACCCATGGAAGGGCTACAACGTGCCTGAATACAGCTGCGGTTCGATCAAGGCTGACGACGGCGAGACCGACCTCTACTGGAGAATGGTGAAGCCGGTGAACTTCGACCCTAACAAGAAGTATCCTACCATTATATATGTATATGGTGGACCTCACGCCCACAACGTGGATGTCCGCTGGAACTACTCTAGCCGTGGCTGGGAAACCTACATGGCAGAGAAGGGCTATCTGCTCTTCATCCTCGACAACCGTGGTAGCGAGAACCGTGGCAAGGCTTTCGAGCAGGCTACCTTCCGCCAGCTGGGTCAGGTAGAGATGAAGGACCAGATGAAGGGTGTAGAGTACCTGAAGACCCTGCCTTACGTAGATGCCGACAAGATTGGTGTTCACGGATGGAGCTTCGGTGGATTCATGACCATCTCGCTGATGACCAACTATCCTGACGTATTCAAGGTAGGCGTAGCAGGCGGTCCGGTAATCGACTGGCACTGGTACGAGGTGATGTATGGCGAGCGCTATATGGATACCCCACAGACCAACCCAGAAGGTTACAAGAAGACATCCCTGCTCTATCAGGCTAAGAACCTGAAGGGTAAGCTACAGATTATCCAGGGCTTGAACGATGTGACCGTAGTGCCACAGCACTGCCTCACCTTCCTGAAGGCTTGTATCGCAGCAGGTACCCAGCCAGATTTCTTCGTATATCCAGGTGAGCCTCACAACATGAGAGGTCATCAGAGCACTCACCTGCACGAAAGAATCAGCAACTACTTCTTCGACTACCTGAAGTAAAAAGAATATTATTTAATGTATAAGAGACTCTATCCGAAAGAAAACCAACCTTCGGAACAAAAAGATGATTAACAAGATAAGAAAAGTAATTTTATTAATTACCGCTATACTCTTTGCCTGCCACCTGCAAGTGGCAGGTAAAGAGTTTTTTGTTTCTGAACAGAGCATCCCCGACTTTAAATTCATCTTCGATAAGCTATCTCAGAACCGCATCACCTATAATCGTTACAACGACAGCATCTTCAGTATCCACAACCACGACGAATGGATAAGATTCTTTATGACTAGAAGCCAGAAGAACCATAAGATCTATAACGAGAACGAGAAGCTACTGAATAGCATTGCAGATTATTTCGAAACCGATATGACAGATACTACGAAGGAAAACATTTTGCCGGATGCAGCCTACGACAGTCTGAATGTACATTTCTTTCGTAACTACGCCTATGCCCTCACGGATCCCTTCATCACCAACAGGGTTACCGACATTCTGATCAGAAACTTCAAGAACCGGCAAGACCAGAACTACTATTGTCTGAGAGCCATGAGCTGGAAGGGGGCATCCTATTACCAGATATGGAAGCTGAATAGAGACAACGAGACTTTGAAAAAAGCATACGATTGCATCGCATACGTAGCCGACAGTGCACACTGCCATACGCCCGAAGAACTGGGTCTGTACGGCTATGCCCTACAGAATCTGTGCCTATCCGAATGGACACTCCACCATATCCAACCCCTGAAAAAACTGCAGGAAAGATATGAAAAGCTGGAAGTACTGGCTAGAAATCATACGGCAGACCAACTGGAAGTACCCGAAACGAGAAGGCAGCTATGGATTAACCGCATCAAAGACAGAGACTTGGAGATAGTAAGAGGTATCTATCTCACCAATCCGGAACTGATAGAAAAGAAAGAAGGAGACGATTTGGTAAAACGGGTGATAAAACAATATCCGGATACCGTAGGACTCAGCATCTCATCGAAGCTCAATCTCATCGTCATGAAGCTAAGAATTGGAGAAATCCAGACAAGAACAGCCTTGAAAGAAGCCAGGGAAATATACGAAAAGTCGATCAAACCCCTTACCCGACAAAAAGTTCTGGGAGTAGGTGCCTTCAATTCGCTGATGAATCATTATACCAACCTGGCATTCATCGTAGATACCGCCAGAGTTTCAGCCAAGTACAAAAAGGAGTGCGTAAGGATGTTTTGTGAAGACATTATCAGGATGTTCAGACATCGCAAAGACCAGCAGAACTCCACACAGTATAACCAGACACTGGAACATGTGAGCACCTATCCCCGACTCATCAAATACCTGAGCGATGAAGAAAGAATAGGATTCGTGATGGAACTGAACGTAGCAACCCAGGTTACCACCTACGCCCACTCTACCCACGTGGCACGACTTGCAGAAGCCATGATGAAAGCCATCATCAGGCACCGGCGGGAACTGCTGGTAGGAAAACTGGGCATCAACAGCAAATGGCAGGTAAGGCTTCATCAGCGACAGCTTATCACCTTCATCACCCGTGCTGCACTCTGTCACGACATTGGCAAGAACAGTATCGTAAGCGTGGTGAACAACGACTATCGGCAGCTGAGCGATGAGGAGCGCAGAATCATCAGAATGCATCCACGAATGGGACTGAAATACCTGAAGATATCGCAGAAGCTGAAATACTACCACGATACCACGCTGGGACATCATAAATGGTACAACGGCAAGGGAGGCTATCCAAGCGACTTCGACAACACCAAGTCGCCTTTCCGCTTCATGATAGACATCATAACCCTGTGCGACTGTATGCAGGCTGCCACCGAGCGAGTAGGCAGAAACTACAAGCAGGAAAAGAGCTTCGAAAAAGTGATGGAAGAGCTGAGAGAAGGCGCAGGAACCCGATACAATCCCGACCTGGTGAAGCTGATAGATGACATACCGGAACTCTACAATGAACTGGAGAGGATAGCCATCTACGGATGGCCAGATATCTATTATGAAATCTATAAGAACTATATGCGATAAAGATTTTAAGCTTTTTGCTTGTATAGTTCGCTGAAATTTAGTAATTTTGCAGCAAATTAGAAATTTGGATGCAAAAAGGAGAAAATATCTATCCTGATTGTAAAAGAAGGAGATAATCAATATCCTCTGATTGTAACATATTATAGAAGAATTATTAAACGTAACTACGATGAAAATATTATTGTTAGGAGGCGGTGGCCGCGAGCACGCCTTAGCTTGGAAAATCGCTCAGAGCGAGAAGTGTGAGAAACTCTTTATCGCTCCTGGTAATGCCGGTACTCAGAATGTCGGCGAGAATGTGAATATCAAGGCTGACGACTTCGAGGCGCTCAAGAACTTCGCTGTTGAGAACGGTGTTGATATGGTGGTAGTTGGTCCAGAAGACCCGCTGGTAAAGGGTGTCTATGATGACTTCAAGGCAGACCCTCGCACCCAGAACATCCCTGTGATTGGTCCATCAAAGGCTGGTGCCGTATTGGAAGGAAGCAAGGACTTCGCCAAGCAGTTTATGAAGCGCCACAACATTCCGACAGCTCAGTATGAGACTTTCGACGGCGAGCACGTAGAAGAAGGCTTGAAGTTCCTGGAGACTCTGAAGGCTCCATACGTGTTGAAGGCTGACGGTTTGTGCGCCGGCAAGGGTGTTCTCATCCTCCCTACCCTGGAAGAGGCAAAGAAGGAGTTCAAGGAGATGCTCGGCGGTATGTTCGGCAACGCTTCTGCACGCGTAGTTATCGAGGAATTCCTCAGCGGTATCGAGTGCTCCGTATTCGTATTGACCGATGGCAAGAACTACAAGATCCTGCCTGAGGCTAAGGACTACAAGCGCATCGGCGAGCACGATACCGGTCTGAACACCGGCGGTATGGGTAGCGTTACCCCTGTGCCTTTCGCAACCAAGGAGTGGATGCAGAAGGTGGATGAGCGCATCATCCGTCCTACCGTAGAGGGTCTGGCAGAGGAGAACATCGACTACAAGGGCTTCATCTTCTTCGGTTTGATCAATGTAGAGGGCGAGCCAATGGTTATCGAGTACAACTGCCGTATGGGTGACCCAGAGACTGAGAGCGTGATGCTCCGCCTGAAGAGCGACATCGTTGATCTCTTCGAGGGTGTAGCTGCCGGCGATCTTGACAAGCGCAGCATCGAGTTTGATGAGCGTGCTGCAGTCTGCGTGATGCTCGTAAGCGGTGGTTATCCAGAGGCTTACAAGAAGGGTTATCCTATCCAGGGTATCGATGAAGTGGAAGGTTCTGTAGTTTTCCACTCAGGTACAGCCATGAAGGATGGAAAGGTTGTAACCAATGGCGGCCGTGTAATCTGCGTAAGCAGCTACGGCAAGGATAAGGAAGAGGCTCTGAAGAAGAGCTTTGCCGAGGCACAGAAGATCCAGTTCACAGACAAGTACTTCCGCTCTGATATCGGACAGGATCTTTAATCCATAGGCTCCAGACGCCCTGAAAGGGCAGAAGCTCCCAGACATTGTATTGGCTGCCTACGCCCTGAAAGGGCAGAAGCTCCTAGCCCAGGGCAACGCCCTGGGTTATGATTCAAGGGAGAATGTCGCCCTGAAAGGGCAAAAGCTTCATCATTTTTCAAAAAATTAGATGTTAAGAAAGAAAACTTTTCAAAATAAAGTGGCGGCTAGCCGCTACGCTCTACCTGTAACAGCAACCCTTGCCGCCTTGGTATGGGTTGCTGTAGGTTTTTTAGTAGCTAACATTTGGGTGCAGTTCGCCTTCACCATTCTCTCTACCCTGCTGATGGTGGAGCTCAACAACCATAATTCCCTGATGCGAACCTACAGCCGAATGGTGTCCTGCAGTTTCCTGGTGTTCATCACCATGACCTCTCTGCCTGCACCTTCCTTCAAGGCAAGCATCGTGACGATGTGCTCCATCGCCTTCTACCTCATCATCTGGAACAGTTACCAGGACAAGAGGGCGGCAGGATGGACCTTCTATGCCTTCTTCTGCGTAGGACTCGCCTCACTGGTGTTCATCCAGGTGGGATATTTCCTGCCCTTCCTGTGGCTGATGATGATGGTATTCACCAATTCCTTCAGCATCCGAAACTTCTTTGCATCTATCATCGGTCTCATCATGCCGTATTGGTTCTCAGCGGGTTACTTCGCCTACACCAATAACATCAATGGACTGATCAATCATTTTGCGGAATTCATCAACTATCATGATCTGTTCGATTATTCGCAGGTTACCGACCACGAGGTGGTGAATCTCCTGTTCCTCATCATCCTGAGCACATTGGGCAGCATACACTTCCTGCATACCTCTTATGCAGATAAGATCCGTACCCGAATGATCTACAATTCATTCATTCTGATCAACTATGTGAGTCTTGCCTTCATCATCCTGCAGCCTCAGCATATCAAGGAGTTGGGCAGCATCATGATTGTAAATACGGCACCACTCACCGCTCACTTCATCACCTACACTAAGGGAAAGCTGGCGAACATCGTCTTTATCTCGGCGCTGGTCATCATGGTATTGATATTGCTATACAATATCTTCATTCCGGAAACGGTATTGCTGCAGGCTATTCAGGGATAAGATTGATTCTGGGATAAGAGTTATTCAGAGATAGACTTGATGCAGCGAAACGCTGCATCAAGAATATTAAACAAATAATATTCAATGGGTTACATAATAGACTTTTTAATCAACTGGGGGTATTGGGGCATGCTTGTTTCCGCCTTTCTTGCCGGCAGTTTCTTTCCTTTCAGCAGCGAGGTAGTGATGTCGGGCTTGCAGGCAGCAGGTTTGGATCCCATCCCTCTGGTGATATATGGCAGCATAGGAAATGTATTGGGATCGCTGTTCAACTATGGTGTGGGCAGACTGGGCAAGATGGAATGGATAGAGAAATATCTGCACGTAAAGAAGGAGAAACTGGATCAGGCAGAAAGATTCATGGCTGATAGAGGTGCCTGGATGGGCTTCTTCGCCTTCATCCCTATATTGGGAAGCGCCATCACCATCGTGCTAGGTCTGACAAGAGCCAATATCATCATCTCTACCATCAGCATCACCATCGGAAAAGTGCTGAGATATATCCTATTGGTTTATGGTCTCAGCTTCATTGTATAAACATATAAGCAGATTTATAACATAAGCAGATTTTTAATATATGAAGAGATTTCTATACCTTATTATATTATGTGTTATTCTTGCCGGATGCAAGGGTACACCTCAGAAACAGACAGATTCGGGAAAGGCTTCAAGCACAGAGAAGCCTGCGGTTACGGTTACAGTTACAGTTACGATTTCCCCCTACAAGTATTTCGTAGATCAAATTGCCAAAGGCAAGGTGGATGTCAACGTGATGGTATCGAATGGCAACAACCCGGAGACTTACGAACCATACGCCCAGCAGATGATGGAACTTTCGAAGAGTGCCCTCTATCTGAAAGTGGGCAGCATCGGTTTTGAGCAGACCTGGATGAAGAAGTTGCAGGACAACGCTCCAGATATGAAAGTGATAGATACTTCCGTGGGCATCAAGCCTGCCAAGACTCCGGGTGGCAACATCGACCCGCACGTATGGATGAGTTGCAGCAACGCCCGCATCATAGCCAGCAACATCCTCAAGGCGCTCTGCGAACTGGAGCCGAAGAACAAGGCTTTCTTCGAGAAGAACTATCAGTCGCTGCTCAGCATCATCGACAAGAGAGACAGCACCATCAAGGAGAGCTTCAAAAAGGATCCAGACCTGGTACGCAAGTTTGTGATCTATCACCCTATCCTCACCTACTTTGCCCGTGATTACCAGCTGGAGCAGCTTGCCATAGAGGAAGAAGGCAGGGAGCCTAGTGCCGCCCAGCTGAAGAGCCTCATAGAGAGAGCCAGAAAAGAAAAGATCAAGTTCTGCCTGATACAAGCAGAATTTGCCAACCGCAACACCACAACCTTCATCAAGGAGAGCCACACCAAGGCAATGAATATCAATCCATTGCAGGGCGACTGGAACTGGGCGATGCAGGAAGCTGCACTGGCTGTGCAAGGCAAAGAGATAGTGGTTGGGAAGTAAGCCCGCCAATATTTTATAAAAAGTATAAAGAACAATAACTAATCATAAAGTTCAATGTTCAAAACTCAAAGTTCAAAGTTGGACGTTCAAAGTTCAAAGTTAATCGAAATCGAGCACCTTTCTGCCGGATATGACGGCAAGCAGGTGCTCAGCAACGTAAATCTCACCGTATATCAAGACGATTATCTTGGCATCATCGGCCCAAACGGTGGTGGCAAGACTACCCTCATGCGCCTCATTCTGGGACTGATGAAACCTACGGAAGGAACCATCAGATACTTCCGAAAAGTAAAAGATGAGAGCGGGGAAACGGTTCTTGATGAAAACGGCGAAGCAAAAGTTGAGGAAGTAAAGGAGATTTCGATGGGCTATCTCCCACAATACAACCAGCTCGACAAGCAGTTTCCCATCTCCGTATATGAGGTAGTACTTGCCGGACTCAGCAAGACCAAAGGTCTCTTTTCGCGATACACCCAGGCTCAGCACCAGCAGGTGCTCGATACCCTGGAGCGCATGCAGCTGACGGAATTCAAAGACCGACACATCGCTGCCCTCAGCGGCGGTCAGCTTCAGCGAGTGCTCCTCGCCCGTGCCATCGTATCCAAACCCGATGTCGTGATTCTCGATGAGCCTAACACCTACATCGACCGCCGATTCCAAAAGCAGATGTACGAGATGCTGGAGCAGATCAACAAGGAGTGCGCCATCATCATCGTCAGTCACGATGTAGCCGAAGTGCTCAATAACGTGAAGCATATCGCCTGCGTAAACCAGCACCTGCATTATCACGATACGGCAGATATGCCAAGAGAAAAGCTGGAAGAGCATTTCCTGAATGTATAAATACATACCGCTATTACATTTTACCCCCTTTTTATTACGTCCCGACGCAGGAATTCCTACGTCGGGACGTAATATTTCATACGTAGCGACGTAATAAATATCCCATCCTAATGCTTATTTTTCTACAACATCACCTATTTAAATTTAATATAACCTAAAAAAGAGAAGCAATCCTACGCTATCTCTTTACTTTTTAGTATCTTTGCAACGTTTTATACACATTATATAAATAGGAAACATAGAAATATAATACATTAAAGTTTAAACAATAATGAAACAGTACAGATTAGTGGACAATATCTTCGGATGGGTCGCATTCATCATTGCGGCATTCGTATATTGCTCCACAATTGAACCGACAGCCAGCTTCTGGGACTGTCCTGAGTTTATTACAACTGCCTACAAGCAGGAGATCGGTCACCCACCTGGGGCACCATTCTTCATGCTCATGGGCAATTTCTTCACACATTTCGCCAGTGATACCACGCAGGTAGCCAAGATGGTGAATACGATGAGCGCACTCCTCAGTGCCGTCTGCATCATGTTCCTCTTCTGGACCATCACCCATCTGGCACGCAAGCTCATCATCGGCGACTGGAAGGAGATGACCACCAGCAAGCTGATTGCCATCGAGGCATCAGGTATGGTGGGCGCACTCATCTACACCTTCAGCGATACCTTCTGGTTCTCTGCTGTAGAGGGTGAGGTTTACGCCTTCTCTTCTGCCTTCACCGCTGTGGTATTCTGGCTGATCCTGAAGTGGGAAGACCATGCCGACGAACCTCATAGCGACCGATGGCTCGTGCTCATCGCCTATATGACAGGTCTGAGTATCGGTGTGCACCTGCTCAACCTGCTCTGCATCCCAGCCATCGTACTGGTATATTACTACAAGAAGGTGCCTCATGCCAACCTGAAGGGTTCGCTCATGGCGCTCTTCCTCTCATTCCTGGTGGTAGTAGCCGTACTTTATGGTGTGGTTCCAGGCATCATCACCGTAGGCGGATGGTTTGAGCTGTTCTTCGTCAACACGCTCGGCTGCCCATTCAATACCGGTGAAATCGTATATATCATCTGCCTCGTAGCCTCTGTCATCTGGGGTATCTACGAGACCTACAATGCATCAGAGAAGAACGAGAAGAAGCAGAACATCGCCTTCGTTCTCGGTTTCGGCATGCTCGGCATCCCATTCTTCGGATATGGATGGAGCGCTGTCATCACCGGCATCATCATCCTGGCTATCCTCTGGTTTGTACTCAACTACAAGCGCAAGAAGGAAGTAGTAACCGGCGTTGACCAGGCTACAGGCATCGAGAAGAAGAAGATGCAGCTGCTGCCTCTCATCTCTGCACGCATCAAGAACACGGCATTGCTCTGCATGCTGATGCTGATGATCGGTTACTCAAGCTATGCGCTCATCGTAATCCGTTCATCTGCCAACCCTCCTATGGACCAGAACTCTCCTGAGGATATCTTCACCCTGGGCAGTTATCTGAGCCGCGACCAGTATGGCGATACTCCATTGCTCTATGGTCAGGCTTACACTTCTCAGGTGGCTCTCGAAGCTGACGGCAATATGTGCAAGCCTGTGACGAAGGAAGGTGCACCTGTTTATCAGCGCAAGGAGAAGGCTTCTGCCGATGAGAAGGACTCTTACTTCGTAGTAAGCCATAAGAACAAGTATGTATATGCACAGAATATGCTCTTCCCACGTATGCACAGTTCGGCTCATGCCCAGGCATACGAAGACTGGATGGGTGGCGTAGAGGGTAACGAGGTGCCTTACGACCGTTGTGGCGAGAACATGATGGTGAAGGTTCCTACACAGATGGAGAATATCCGTTTCTTCCTCTCCTATCAGTGCAACTTCATGTACTGGCGCTACTTCATGTGGAACTTTGCCGGACGTCAGAACGATATCCAGGGCAACGGTGAGCCTGAGCACGGTAACTGGATTACCGGTTTCTCATTCATCGACGACGCTCTCTATGGCGACCAGAGCAAAATGCCAGACGACCTGAAGGCAAACAAGGGACACAACGTGTTCTACTGCATGCCGCTGATTCTCGGTCTCATCGGTCTCTTCTGGCAGGCTTGGTACACCCGCAAGCGCAAGATCATCAAGAACGGCGTGGAGACAGAGGAGGTTCTCCCTGTAGGTATCCAGCAGTTCTGGGTGGTATTCTTCCTGTTCTTCATGACAGGTCTTGCCATCGTGCTCTATCTGAACCAGACTCCTATGCAGCCACGTGAGCGTGACTATGCTTACGCCGGTTCATTCTATGCATACGCTATCTGGTGCGGTCTTGGCGTTCTCGCCATCATCGACCTTCTGAAGCAGAAGATGAAGCTCAGCGGTACTGCCGTAACAGCTATCGTGGCTGTGGTAACCCTGCTCGTTCCTATCCAGATGGCATCACAGACCTGGGATGATCACGACCGTTCAGGACGTTACACCTGCCGCGACTTCGGTCAGAACTATCTGATGTCGCTTCAGGAGAAGGGCAACCCTATCATCTTCACCAATGGTGATAACGATACCTTCCCACTCTGGTACAACCAGGAGGTAGAAGGCGTAGGTACAGATGCCCGCGTATGTAACCTGAGCTATCTGCAGACCGACTGGTATATCGACCAGATGATGCGTCCTGCATACAACTCACCATCCGTGCCAATCACCTGGCCACGTCTCGACTTCTGTTCGGGTACCAACGAGTATGTTTCTGTCCAGCCAGAGGCTAAGCAGCAGATTCTCGACTTCTATAAGCAGGATCCAGTGAATGCCAAGAAGCAGTTTGGTGATGAGCCTTTCGAGCTCAAGAACATCCTGAAGTACTGGGTACGCAGCAAGAACTCAGACATGCACTTCATCCCTACAGACACCGTCTATGTAACAATCGACAAGGAGGCTGTGAAGAAGAGCGGCATGATGATGGCTTCTGATACCATCCCAGACAAGATGGTGATTTCACTCGCAGGCAAGAATGCTCTCTACAAGGGCGACCTGATGATGCTCGAAATGCTGTCACAGTGCAACTGGACACGTCCTATCTACGTGGCTCTTACCGTGGGACAGGAGAACTATATGAACCTTGGCGACAACTTCGTACAGGAGGGTCTTGCCAACCGTATCACTCCATTCACCACCAACAAGCCAGGTGCGAAGAACTTCGATGCAGAGAAGACCTATCACAACATCATGACCCGATTCAAGTTCGGTAACCTGAAGCAGAAGGGACTCTATATCGACGAGACTACCATGCGTATGTGCTATACCCACCGTCGCCTGCTCGCCCAGACAGCCCTCCAGCTCATCGCCGACGGCAAGAACCAGAAGGCTATCAACATCCTGAAGAAGGCTGATGTGGAGATTCCGGCATACAATGTCACCCTCGATTACATGAGCGGTGGTCTGGATATGGCTCGCGGCTGGCTGCTCACCGGTCAGAAGGCAAAGGGTAAGGAATATGTAGAGGCTATCTGGAAGAATGCTCACCAGTATCTCGACTATTACCTCTCATTGAGCAACGACCGCTTCCTGCAGAGCCAGAACGACTGCATCCGTCAGATCATGATTATGCAGAGCATCTGCGATGTGGCAGGTATGGTAAGCCCTCAGTTGCAGAAGAGTTATGAGAAGCAGCTCAATGCCCTCTATACACTCTATCGCGGCAGAGGCGGCAGCATGCCACAGGGCAATCAGTAAAATAAAGAATATCAAGGAAGACCTGGCGTTTTTGCTAGGTCTCCCTTTTTGTATCATCCCCTAATCAAGTTATTCCTATGTTCATAGAGCAACCAGCCAAATGGCTCAGATGGTTATATCCGAAGGCAATATGGAGAATGGACAAGAACGACCATTCGGTGTATCTCACATTCGATGATGGTCCGATTCCCGAATCCACCCCATTCATCCTGGAAACCTTGAGAAAGTACAACATCAAGGCTACCTTCTTCATGGTGGGCGAAAACGTATTGCGCAACCACGATCTCTACAACCAGATTGTAGCAGAGGGGCATCAGATAGGTAACCATACCTTCAATCATATCGGTGCCTTCAAGCATCGTGTCATCTCCTACGTGCTCAACACCAACAAGGCGAATGACATCATCCATGCCCATCTCTTCCGTCCACCTCACGGCTGGATGCGACAGAGCGAGTACTGGTGGCTGCACCGCACCTACAAGGTAATCATGTGGGATGTGGTGACCCGAGATTACTCCAAGTGGATGACGGCAGAAGACGTGGTAAATAATGTGAAGAAGTATGCCCGCAACGGCAGCATCATCACCTTCCACGACTCGCTGAAGAGCATCGACAAGCTGAAGACGGCGCTTCCACAATCCATAGAGTGGCTGATGGAACAGGGATATGAATTTAAGATTTTTGATTAAATCATCTTTGATTAAAACATTTTGATTAAATCATTTTTGATTAAAACATTCAAAAGACAATGAGCAAGAGAATCAATAGTTATCAGGCTGTAGCCTCTTTCGTAAGAGGATTCTTCGAGGCATACGCACGCGGCATCATGGATGCTGCGGTTGGCGGCGATGACTTCCAGAAGAAGAACGACCCCAAAGAGGTGAAGCAGATGATGCTGGAACACTATGGAGAAGTGAACCAGTACTTCTTCGACATCATGTTCTCTACCCTCGTACGACTCAACTACAAGAGTGCTGAAGAGGCTAATGAGCGCATGCAGAAGAATTTTGAGAGCATGAAGAAGACCGATCCTACCTTCGAGCCAACCATGCTCGACTATCTGCGCATCGCCTGCAAATCGAACCAGCTGTACAAGGCAATGGAAGCTGAATACAAGCGCAACTTCACCTGGCTCCTGCAGGGTAAGTTTACAAGCATAGAGGAGCACGTACGAGATTATACCCACGGTGTACTCATCAGCCTTGCCGACGAACCGATGGCTATCCATCTGCTGGTGCGCATCATCGTGAAAGCATACGCTGCCGGACTGAAATGTGGCAGCAAGGAAGGCACCCAGCAGCAGCTACACATGCCTACCCTGCACGGTATGCTGCTGAACAATGTGAACATCCTCCTGAACGAGGCTCCGCTGAAGGGCGATTCTGAAGATCCTGTCGCTCTCTTCAAGGAGGCGTGCAAGAACCAGGAGGAAAACATCAATGTACTGTTCAATACATTGAATGATGCCATGAAGGAGCTGGCTGAGCAATAAGTTTTCCATCAGATCGAGCCGGAACTTTTATAAACGAGAACGACTTCCAACGCTTATAAGCATTGCTGCCTATAATCGTTGGAAGTCGTTTTTTATATAAATACAATATCTTATATATATACAATATCTTATATATAATGCAGTATCTTACTGCATATCATATACTACCTGCATGAGCTTCTTTCCAAGCTCATCAGCCTGCTCCATAGTAGAAGCCTCGCTATATACGCGGATGATTGGCTCGGTGTTACTCTTGCGGAGGTGAACCCACTTGTCAGGGAAGTCGAGTTTCACGCCATCGATATCAGTAACAGTTACATCCTTCTCCTTGCCATAAATCTCCTTTACCTTCACCAGGATAGCATCTACATCGGTAGAAGCGGTCAGGTCGATGCGGTTCTTGGCGATGAAGTAGTTAGGGAAGCTGGCACGAAGCTCGCTTACCTTGCAACCCTTATGAGCCAGACTGCTCAGGAAGAGAGCAATACCTACGAGGGCGTCACGACCATAGTGGCTCTCTGGATAGATAACTCCACCATTGCCTTCGCCACCAATCACTGCATGAACATCCTTCATCTTGGTAGTTACATTCACCTCGCCTACAGCTGAAGCACAATATGAGCCACCATGCTTCTCGGTTACATCGCGGAGAGCACGGGTAGAAGAAAGGTTGCTGACAGTATTCCCTGGAGTCTTGCTCAATACATAATCAGCTACACTTACCAGGGTATATTCCTCGCCAAACATCTTACCATCCTCACAGATGAAAGCCAGACGGTCAACATCCGGGTCAACAACGATACCCATATCGTAGCCACCCTTCTTCAACTCATCCATAATACCACCGAGGTTCTTCTCCAATGGCTCTGGGTTGTGAGCAAAATCACCGGTAGGCTCAGCATTCAGGAATGTATATTCTACGCCGAGTGCATCGAGCAACTCTGGGAGAATAACACCACCTACAGAGTTGATGGAATCTACACAAACCTTGAAATGAGCGTTCTTGATAGCCTCAACATCCACGAGCTTCAATGCAAGCACTGAGTCGATATGGCGCTTGTTAAAGGTATCATCTTCTGTATATTTACCGAGAGCATCTACATCAGCATACTCGAAGTCTTCCTTCTCAGCAATGCTCAATACCTCGCTACCATTGGCAGCAGTCAGGAACTCACCCTTCTCGTTGAGAAGCTTGAGAGCATTCCACTGGCGTGGGTTATGAGAAGCTGTGATGATGATACCACCGGCAGCACCACTCATGGTTACAGCCAACTCTGTAGTAGGAGTAGTAGCCAGGCCGATGTTCAATACATCGTAACCCATACCCATCAAAGTTCCACAAACTACATTCTTTACCATCTCGCCTGAGATACGTGCATCACGGCCAACCACGATGGTGTTGCTCTTAGAAGCACCGCTACGACGGATGAATGTAGCGTAAGCAGATGTAAACTTGACGATGTCGAGCGGATTCAAAGTATCGCCCGCTG
Source organism: Prevotella sp. TF12-30 (assembly GCF_003436715.1). Lineage (NCBI taxonomy): Bacteria > Pseudomonadati > Bacteroidota > Bacteroidia > Bacteroidales > Prevotellaceae > Prevotella > Prevotella sp. TF12-30. The sequence continues at coordinate 36,467 of NZ_QSQJ01000027.1, forward strand.
GACCGCCGATGGTTCCACGGATACCAGAAATAGACTTAATCAGTGTCATAATAATATCTTTTTAAAATGAAATTATCTTATCTGCCTCTCTGCAAGGTTAAATCATAGAGGCAGGCATATACGCTTCCTGATGCCGATGTAGTACCATAGGTATGAGGAACTACCAGACGAACGTGAGCTATTCTCTCGCCCTCGGCATTACCACGACCAATCTTTACCCAACTGAAAGGAACCAGCCAGCCGCTAGGTACTGTTCCGCTATAACCGCCGGAGTAGTTTTTGTTGTAAGTGGCTGCCATCAAGCTGCTATTCACATCAAAAGTACCGGTGAAAGTGCCGGAATTATTGGTCACGGTCATCTTATCAGTATAGAAAGAATACTGCTTCAGATTATTGCTCAACTGCAAAGATTTGAGACTCATCTCTGCTGCGGTATTCAGATTGTATTCAGAGAAACGAACGAGCACATCGGTAGTCTCGCCCATCTTGATATAGTCGCCACAACCCATTTCCAATACCTGCATATAGATACCGTTACTGTTGAAGAGCACATACTCGTTGTTGTTCTTGGAAGTATCAGTAAGAACCACGCTGTTGTCCTTCTGCTTCTTCTCCCAACGACTCTTGAATTCCTCTTCTGAAATGACCTTCACGTTTTCATGACGCAAGAAAGAACTGATAGAGTCCAACTCGCGGTCACGCAAATCCTTATATGTCTCAGTATCGTTACATGCAGCAAACGAGAAAAGTGCTGCTATAGCCATGATGGCAAACAAAAATTTCTTCATTCCTTTTACTAAATTCTAATTTATTGGGCAAAGGTACAAAAAAGAAAAGACAACACCGAGAAGTATAGGATGATTTTATTATTATTTATCACTTATTATCATCCTAATGCCTCTTTCGGGGTTGTTTTTCCTTATTTTTCTGTTTTTTCAGGCGCAAAAGCCTCCTTATCTCAGCAAATCGGCAAAGGCAAGAATTGCCTTCTGGGCAATCTTCTCTGCCTCCTCGATACTGCAAAGCAGCTTACCGCCTGATGCGTTGCGATGTCCGCCACCATTGAAGAACTGCTCCGCCATCTTATTGCATGGGAAATCATCCACAGAACGGAGACTCACCAATACGCGGTTATCCACGTCGGTATCCTCTCGGAGCGAGATGGAGAGCTTGTGACCTCTGATGGTAAGAGGCACGTTCACCAATCCTTCCAGATCGCCCTTGATGAAATCATACTCCTTCATCTCCTTGCGGGTTACGGTATAGTAACTGGCATGGAGCGACTCGATGACCTGCAGCTTCTCGTTCATCAGATGACCGCGGAAGCGGACTGCTGAAACACGGGCATTGTTGAAGACGTTGCGATAAATCTTATCCTTGTCGATACCCTTGGTAAGCAGCTGGCAGATGATGTAGTAGATGTCCGGATTGGTAGAGTTATAGGTGAATCCACCCGTATCAGTCATCATACCGCAATATACGCAGGTAGCCCAGGTCTTATCCAACTCTGGGAAACCACCCAACTGCCATATCACACGGAACACCAGTTCGCTGGCGCTGCTGGCATGAGGCTGCGAAATCATCAGTTTAGCCTCCAGGTTAGGAGCCAGATGATGGTCGATGACAACACGCTGTGCCTTGCAGCCCGCAAGCACATGATCCATCTCATCCAGTCTGCCTGTGCTGCCGAAATCCACGCAGCATACCAGATCAGCCTCATCAAAAGCCTGCTGCACCTTGTCGGGATACTTGTCGTATCTCACGATATCATCACTACCAGGCAACCAGGAAAGGGCATCCGGTATCATATCAGGCACACAGATGACAGGTTTCTTACCAAGAGAGCGCAAAAAATAAGCCCATCCCAAAGATGAGCCAATAGCATCGCCATCAGGTGACTTGTGGGCACAGATGACAATATGCTGAGAAGCCGCTATCGTCTCTCGGAGAATAGCGGCTTCCTTTTCGTTTAAAATATCTAATTGAATATCCATCTAATAGAATTAGAAGAGCTTGTTAGGATATACACCCTCGTCAATGAGACCCTGGATTCTATCTACTACACTCTGACGGTCGGCTGCATAAGTTACACCAAACCACTTGCTGGTGGTATCGAGTACCTTAACGGTAGATGTACCCTCGTTGATGAGCTTGTTGACCATCAATGGGATAAAGAACTCAGCCTTCTTGTTCTCCATGTTCTTAGGATCGCTCAGGAACTCCTTGAAGTAAGCCTCGCTGTGAGCGAAGTAATCTGGAGTAAAGCCCCATACGTTCATAGATACAGGAGTGTTGTCGCCTACAGCAACCCACTTGCCTTCCTCGTCCTTGTAAGAAACCTCACCGTTGATACGCATGATCTCGGTGCGCTCTACACAAGTTGTCAGGTTCTCGTTCTCATCCTTAGAGCAGATACCACGAGCTACTGTACCGTTCTCGCTCAAGGTGTTGCCTACGCGGAAACCTACCATAGCATACTTGTTGGTGCTACCCTCTGGAAGCTCAGAGAGGAACTTGCCGATAACCATGAAGCAGTCACGGTTGTAGAAGTCATCGCAGTTGATTACGCAGAAAGGCTCCTTGATAACGTCCTTTGCCATCAACACTGCGTGGTTGGTACCCCATGGCTTCTCGCGACCCTCAGGTACGCTGAATCCTTCAGGGAGTGCATCCAAAGACTGGAAGCAAAGCTCTGCCGGGATATGGCCCTCGTACTTAGAGAGGATTTTCTCGCGGAACTGATCCTCGAAATCCTTGCGGATAACGAAAACGATCTTACCAAAACCAGCCTGAATAGCATCGTAGATACTGTAGTCCATAATAGTCTCACCATTAGGGCCCAGACCATCGAGCTGTTTCAAACCACCATAACGGCTACCCATACCAGCAGCCAAAAGCAATAATGTAGGTTTCATAATCTATATTTTTATTTAATAGTTGATATTTACGTTTAATCACCTGCAAAAGTAATAAAAAAAATGCACCTGGCAGCATCTTTTCCTACTTTTTTTTGATTTACATCAATATTTGACAGATTTGTGGAGCTTCGCCCCCCAAAACTGGTGCTAGAACGGATAGCCCACAGCCAAATGCAAGCTCTGGTTCTTCTTGAAGCTTGGAATGTTGTAGAATCCGTTCTTACCCGTATCGTATGGCAGATGCAGACCGATTCCCCAATCTACTCGAACCACAAACATTCCCATATCGTAGCGGATACCCACTCCGGTGCCTACAGCCAGCTGCTTGTAGAACTTATCAAACTTGAAGGCCTCGAAAGAGGATAAATCAGCATCCTTCATCCAGACATTACCGGCATCCAGGAACAGAGCACCATAAAGATCGCCCCAGATCTTAGGACGGTATTCCAGATTCGCCTGGAACTTGATATCTCCCGTACGAAGGATGTTGGCATACTTGTTACTCAGGGCACTGTAGTCTTGCTCGCCTGGTCCGACACCTCGCACACTGAAGGCACGGATACTGTTGGCTCCACCTACATAGAACATCTCCGTATAAGGTGCCTGACTCGAATTGCCGTAACTCCAGATCATTCCGGCATTCAGATGTCCCACCAGGGTGGATGTTTCATTCAGCTTCCAATACTTCACGAAATCTGTTTCCAGCTTGAAGAACTGAGAATACTCGTTCTTGAACATCGTCTTACCCTTGTCGTTCCATTTTCTGCCGCCCAGAAGATAGCCCAGCGACAGAATGTTGCCGGCTTCGCTCACCGTAGTTGACCACACGATAGGACTGCGGTATTTCTGCGCACTGCGATAGGTGTAGGTATAGCTCATCTTCGGAATGAAACGGTCGGCCATCGAAGTTGCCACATACACATTGTTGTTCATGATGCTGTCGAACTTCGGAGAAGTATAGTTCATATACTCATACGAAAGAATCAGCGGACTGAACGAATGGCGATGCTGATAAGAGGTTGCCCAATCATAGGTCAACTCTCCTCCAGCCACATGACGGCGGAAATAGCCAGCACGGTTCAGGATGTTCATGGATGCCTTGATGGTGGTATTCGGCGTACCGTAGTAACGGCGAGGGATATGACCTCTGCGGAATCTGCGCTCATTCTGTGCCATCGTGCGGAAAGCATTCCAAGGAGTGATGATGCTTGGGAACGACAGCGTGACATCCGATCCGAACTCATAGGAATTGATCTTGTTGGAACTTCCCCCCTGCCCCGTGATGGTCTGCCACTCATGAGAACCATGGAAGTTGATATCCAGCTTCTCACCACCCCGGAAGGCATTGCGCTTGGTCAGACCCACCACCAGCTCCGGACCTACCCTTCCGGTAGTCTTGCCCTTGGCGTTGGCTTCTACATAGAAATCGTATGGTTTGTCGAACACCAGATCGATGTTGGCATCCAGCGTATCGCAATATTGCACATTTCCCAGGCTGTCCAAAACCTGAGTGCTTCTAGGCACAAACTGCAGGTTGGTATAACTGAAGAGTCCCATCGACTGCAATCCTGCCTTTGCCGTATTTTCATCATCCACCATATAAAGCTTTCGTGGTCGGAGCTTCAACTCCCTGAGCACTACTCCGGCACGAATCGGCATCTTCTTACCCGCATATCTGAAACTCAGATAGCGGCGTACGAAGCTATCGGTCATCTCCTCCATGAACTGCTTCTTGAAGTTGATGTTGATATTGCCGATATACCATTGGCGGGTTGCTTCCGGCTCAATGCTGTCCACCATAGACAGACGGAGGTTCACCTTGCCAGACGTATTCACGGTATCTGCAAGATAAGAAGCATAGCCATTCTGATAGAAGTAATAGCCATGGTTGCGGAAAAGACGGGTGAGTCGCTGACGTTCCTGCTCCAGATTGGAGACATTGAACGGGCTTCCCTTTCTGATGACGGCCTGCGACATCGTAGAATCGATGAGCTGCTTGCCATGCTCCGGGAAATTGAGATAAGCCACGGAATCCAATCTCCACAAATGTCCCATATTCACCTTATAAGCCACCTTGGCTTCCTTCGGATTGCTCTGGGTGATCACTTCATAATCTACCTTGCCATTGAAATAGCCCAACTTGTCGAGCTGATGCTCAGCTACCTGTGCTCTCAACTTCGGATTCACATTCTCCATCAGCTTAGGTTTCGAACCGAAGACCTTGGTAATCCATCTGGAAAGAGCATCATCCGACGGAGAGAAGGCATTCCATATCCATAAGCGGACGGGAAACGGAGTACGGAAATAGCTGCTTCCCATAAAAGCTCCCGTCGGGGCTGATGCAAGAGCAAACTCCATCTCTTCCTTCACCGAGTCGGCATAGGTATTCGCCTCGTAGTTGGAGTATTCTATAGGTTTCAAACCGGTAAACAGCTGCTCGTTTTCCTTCAGGGCACTCGTAGAAGAGCACCCTGTAAACAGGAAGCTGAACAGCATCACCGCTGCCGCTATATATATAATAAGGTGAAGTCGATTCTTCTTTCTCATATTCACTAGCTTATTTTTCGTTGTTTCTAATAACAGAATCCTTGCGGGTCCGCAGCATCACTGAATCCTTGCGGGTTCGCAGCATCGGAGAATCTGCAGGCACCTGCTGCTTCTCTGTCTTCCATCTGAAGATATCCGAGAACTTGGAGAGTTTTCTGCGCCAGGTGAAACCGCCGCCATACTCCCCAATCTGACCATCCAGCCAATCGTAGGTGTTGGCATTATAAAAGGCTCTTACATACATGCTGGCTCCTTCGTTGAGACGATACAGAACCTCCACATTGTTGAAGAAAGACTCATTCTTGTTGGCATTCTCCAGTTCTGCACCGGTTGAAACCTGTCCACCCACTGAGAAACTCAGGCGATTATTGAAGAATCGCTTGGCGAACTTGAAGTTGTAGTCGGTATGCGTTCCGCCAGAGGCATTGGTCTGGTTATCCACCGACATACCCACATCGAGTCCGATGCTTCGCATGGCTGTACCTGCAATGTTATTGATCTCGGAGTTGAGGAATGAAGTCAGGGCGGTATTCATCGAGAACGAACTGGTGGTTCCACTCGCCAGATACATACCCGAAGCCAGCATCGTGATGGCTATCTTGCCTCGCTCCTCTACACTCATCGAATTCAACTCATCCTGGATGGTCTGGTCGTTGGATGCCGAGATGATAAACTGGATACCCGGTTTCTCCAGCGTCTGACTCAGCTTCACACCACAGATGAAATCCACCGAGCGTCCACTACCCTCACCCTCGTTGACGGTAGTCTTGATATCCTCCGTTGCCGTAATATTCAGGGTAGGATTAAACGGATCACCCGTAAACTGGATATAGCTTCCATCCTGGATATTAAAGGTCTTCAATGGAATGATAGGCAGAGAGTACTTCATCTCACCATCATTCAGGGTATATCGACCCGTCAGCCGGATACCGTCAGCCGTATTGTACCGCATCTGCAAATTGCCTCCTCCCATCAGATCCACATAATTGGTCTTATCGGCATTCAAGGCACAGAGAATACGCGCCGACTCATCGATTGACATACTCAGCAACATATCGAAACCATCCAGCGTAGGCTTCTGAACCACAACCTCCTTGCCACTCTTGAAATTGGTAAACTTTACCAGTTCCTCCAGCTGGTTATCGGTAGTGAGTTCCGACTCACGCAAGATATAGGTCATATTGGTCTTGCCCAGTACATCCAGCTTACCCATCATCTTCAGATTAGACAATGAGCCCTGCATGCTTCCTAAGAAGTTGACATACGCCTTGCCGAATGCCTCGGAACGGGCATTCTCCTCTGCATCAATCAGCAGGAAGTCCTGCGCTCTCATCCGGACATTCAGCTTCATATTCTCCACATCCGTGAAGTCGAGGGCACCCTGGATATTGAGCGGACTCTCATTGTTGGCATACATCATGAAGTTCTCGAAGAGCAGCTTACTGTCGGTAATGCGCACAGGATCATTGGCAAATCGCATGGAAATACCGTATGGCACACTTACCAGATAAGCAGAATCGAGATATACCTCACCATCGATATCAAGATTGCTCAAGGCACCCTTCATCTTCAGGGCGCCTTCGCCATATCCCTTCAAACCGATGAGCTGATCAGGTACAAAACCATTGATAAAGTGCAAAGGAAGCTTCTCTAATCCTACCTCTGCATCCAGATCGCCGGCACCTTCCGACTTGTATGTACCCGTAACAGTTGCCACCTCATCACCCTCATAGGTAAGGATGGCATCTACATAGTGAGAACCGTCACTCTTTGGCATATAGGTAAACTCCGAACCCACATTGCCCATCGGACATTTCTCGTAGGTCATGTTATCTATCTTCAGATTAGAAGAAACAGAGAGTTCTTCCTTGGTCTGGATAAAGTGGAAGTCACCATCCATGATACCCGTAATATCCGGCATATACGGAATCACACTCAGCACCTTGTCCAGATTGAACCTGCTCATGCTGACGGTGATATCCTGCAGGGCATCCTCGTTCTTATCGTTGGAATAGACACGCATACCCATATTGCCCGCTGCTGCCTTCAGCACCAGATCGGCAGATACACGTCCGTCATCACTCAACATCACATAGTTGGAATCATTGGCTACGAACTCCTTATAACCCAATATCGGATGGGTATCTATCAGAGACACTTTCACACCATTAGGCTGCAACATGGCAGCGAGTCCCACATCCACACCCAACTTATTGGATGCATCATAGAGGCGAGCCTTGATATTGGAACCATGCTCCTGAACCTCACCATCTACCAATGCCCGGAACACATACTGCGGATTATGACGGTTGTTCTGAACACGGGCTGAATAGCGGATGGTATCTCCCTGCGTATGTACCTGGGCACGAATGGTATCTAGCTGCATGCCACTCGCCACCAGGGAGTCTATGTTCATATATCCTTCGAGTCCTGCCACAGGCGAGGCATTCAGCTCCATCTCCACCGACTTGAAATGGTAACCCATATATTCGATGAATCGGGAAATGAAGTTATCCTTACCTGTAGAAAGGTAGATATGTCCGCTAGGGAAATTGTTGCGAATCATCACCTGATCGATGCGACGGTTCTTGAGCTGCTTCCATAATTCCTTCTGCAAACCGGTAACTCTGTGCAGGAGTTTCTCGTAGCCTCCATGCGCATCCATGTTCAGACGGAAATCTCCACACTCTGCTATGGCATGGGTGGTATCTCTATCGGTCAGGATATCTACCTTCACACCTACTGGGCGATAGACTTTCTTTTCTGTCCTTACGGTGATATCATCCAAGTTAGCCCATACCTTGTGACTATCCTTCAGATCGGAATGAACATCGATCTGACCACAGAGCGAAACATCCACTGGCTTATCGGTAATCTTCAACTGATACATATCGGCATGGCGCACATCTGCCACCAGTGTAGCCTTCAACTTCTTGGTACTAGCCAGGGCATCCACGGCGATGTTACCATTCAGCAGATCATTCCTACTATCCAGCTTGGCATGAATTCTACCGTTGGCAACCTGCGCATCAGCCACCATGTCATGCAACTGATACTGGTCATAATGTACCTGGTTAACCTTGGCTTTCGCCATCAGTCGGGTTCGAGGCGACAGGAAATCTGTACCCACACCCTTTGCCTCTACCTCTCCCGTAAAGGTATAGAGATTCTGGTGAGGCAGGAAATGCTGGGCCTGAATCTGTCGTGCCTGCAACTTTGCCTGATATGCCAGGCGATTCATATCGATGCTGCCATCCCTACGGGTCTTGGCATCGATGATAGCATCCACCTTCATGCTTCCCTTACCTTCGGTAAGAGCCAGTCTGGTGGCATACTTCGTTCCATCCATCTTCACATTTCCCTGAATGCCGATGCCGCTAGGGATGCGGATTTCCCGTGTCAAGGCAGGATCGAGCATGGCTGTTACCATACCGAGATTGTAGGTGCGTGCCTTCAGATTGATATTCGCTTTCAGACGATTCATATCTGTCATATTAGCTACCATACCATCCGTGCTTAAGTCGAAAACAGTAGGCAGATTCACCTTCACTCCCGAGAAAGAGGCACGCTGCATGTTTCCCTTCAGCGAACCTTCCACCTTCATCGGATAGTAAGGCCATCGGCTCTTCATCTGCTTCGGCAATGCATCACCGATGAAGAGAAAAAGATCAGAACGTCCCAAGGCACCTTTCACACGCGCCATTACCTTGCCAGGATTCTTCTCGGCAAAGGCATTCATATCCATATCTACAGTAGCCTGTAAATGAGATTCCGGAGTACGGAAATAGAGATCCGGCAACTGCAACTTCAAGGAATCCATCACAAATCTGCCATTAAGCTGTTCTATCTTCAGTCCACTCTTCTCCTTCATCCTTGCTTCCTTGATCTTTACATCAATCCTGGAATCGCAGAAATAGAAGGAATCGGCCTTCAATGCCATATCGTGGAAGGCAAGATGGTTGAAGTCCAGACCGGATACAGGACGTTCGAAATTCTGGTCGTAGTTCACCCTGCCGTTCTTCCAGTCCAAGTGCTTGACCTGATACAGACCTTTGAACAGGTCAAGGTAGGTGGTGCGGGCGATCGCATCACCGAAATAAGCATTCACCTGAAGGGTATCTCCAGGCATGTGTAGGGTAAAATCGGTATTCTTTAGTTTCAGTTTCTGTAAGCGGATCTTCCAGTAATTGGTGCTCGGAGTCGTATCTGGCGGAACAGTATCGCTCAATTCCACAGACAATCTGGCATCTGAAATCAGGGCATCGTTCACATTCACGTGCTCCTTACCCAGATCTATACCATGCGCTATCAGCTGCAATCTGCCCACATCTCCCTTGATTCGGGCTTCGTGGATAAAGTTGGTGGTGTTCACCTTCATCTTCGTGAAGTTCAGTTCATCCACCATCACCTGATTGCTGAAGAGTGGCAGCAACTGTACATCTACCACCATCTTCTGGATGTCGGCTACGGTATCTTTTTTATTTCTTAAAGCAAGGTTGCTGCTGTTCTTCAATGAATCGACAGGTTGCAGTACTTTCACGCCTTCCACTCCCAGCTTGAGAGGGAAAACGAGTTGTACATGCTCTACGGAAATATCCATGCCCGTCGATTCTGAAGCATAAGAAGCAACTTGCTTTACTGCCCAGTTCTGTACTGGAGGCAAATAAAGCAAAACAGCTAACAATAATATGAGCACGAATGGGGTAAGAACAACGATCCCCATCCATTTCGCATATTTCTTCATAAGCATGGATATTAAATTGTTATGGAGCAATAGCTCTCCATAGATTATCATCTGGCAGAGGAGCTTCCACTACAATGGTTTCTTTTGATACTGGATGCACAAACTCTACCTTGTGCGAGAGAAGAGAGATACTTCCGTCGGCATTGCTGCGAGGGGAACCGTATTTCAGGTCGCCCTTGATCGGGCATCCCATCTTAGCCAACTGGCATCTGATCTGATGATGACGGCCTGTCATCAGGTTCACTTCCAAAAGTGTGTAATGATCAGTATGCCCTATCACCTTATACTTCAATATCGCCTTCTTCGAATTCTTCACCTCATGATCGTAAGCATAGCTTTTATTCTGCTTTTCGTTTCTTACTATCCAATGAGTCAATGTTGCCTCTGTCTCGCGTGGCATATTCTTCACGATTGCCCAATAGGTCTTGTGCACCTCACCATCCCGGAACATATTGTTCAGACGGCTCAAAGCCTTGGAGGTTTTGGCAAATACCACGAGTCCTGAGACAGGACGATCAAGTCGATGCACCACTCCTAGGAATACATTTCCTGGTTTCTGGTACTTCTCCTTGATATATTGTTTTACCGTCTCTGAGAGAGGCTCATCGCCGGTCTTGTCGCCCTGCACGATTTCACCACTTCTCTTAGAGACGATAATTATATGGTTGTCCTCGTAAACTACCTGCATGTTTTATCTAAAACAGATGCCAATAGATTACATATTCATACCACCATCGATCTGGATTACCTGACCGCTTACGTAGCTTGACATATCAGAAGCGAGGAAGAGACAAACATTTGCAATATCCTCAGTCTGACCACCACGACGCAAAGGAATCTTCTTCATCCAGTCCTTACGGATTTCCTCTGGCAACTGTGCTGTCATAGCTGTCTCGATGAAACCAGGAGCTACTGCGTTAGCACGTACACCCTTAGGACCCAACTCCTGGGCAATAGACTTAGCCAAAGCAATCATACCAGCCTTAGAAGCAGCATAGTTGCACTGACCAGCATTACCGTGAACACCAACAACAGAAGCCATGTTGATGATAGAACCGCTGCGCTGACGGAGCATGATAGGAGAACAAGCGTGGATAAAGTTGAAGGCAGACTTCAAGTTTACATTCAAAACTGCATCCCACTGAGCCTCACTCATACGAAGCATCAAACCGTCCTTAGTGATACCTGCGTTGTTAACGAGAATATCGATAGAACCGAAATCTGCGTGAATCTGCTTAACGGTCTTCTCAGTCTCCTCGAAGTCAGCAGCATTACCAGCGTATGCGCGGCATGTTACACCAAGAGCCTCAATCTCCTTGCGAGTAGCCTCCAAGCCAGCTGCCATATCATCATTGAGTACGAGGTCTGTGAATGCGATGTTAGCACCCTCAGAAGCAAATTTCATAGCGACAGCCTTACCGATGCCGCGAGCTGCACCTGTTACAAGGGCAGTTTTACCTGTTAATAATCCCATTTCTTTCTTATTTAATTAATAATCAGTTTATTATGAATATCTTATTTAAAGTTTTAAGCCTGATTTACCCAAGGCGCCATAAACAACCTTTGCAACCAGCGGTTTACTTGACTCCACATTCATACCATGGCCTAATCTTCCATAAATGAAAGGTACTTCCAGCCCCTTGATACAATAGTGGGTAATATCAGCAACTAAATCAATATTGTCGATGTCAAATTCCCCATCTTCCTTTCCCTCGGCATAGACACGACGGAAGATTTCGATTTCATCCTCGTCAAAGTTCTTGCGAGCTTTCTCTACCATCCAGATGTTACGGAAGAACTCAGCACGAAGATTGCCATTACGTACCACTGTTTCCTTGATCATACTGAGATGGGTATAAATCAATTCTATGATCTTGTCCTGAGGACGCATCTTACAGTTGGCTACCTCATCCAATTTATCAGAAAGACGCTCCAACTCCGACTCGATGACTGCATAATAGACATCTTCCTTTCTACTGAAATAGGTATAAAGCGTACGACGCCCCTTACCAGATGCTACAGCAATATCATTCATTGTAGTATTGGCTATACCATTCTTGGCAAACAGTTGTCTTGCAACATCTACCAGTTTTTGTCTTGTTTTGGATACTGACATATCGAAGCCCTTCCTTTATTTTATTAGTTGCACATAAATTTATCAATGTGCAAAAGTAGTAGTTTTATTCGATATACGCAAATATTTAGTGTTAAAAAATAGAATATGTTGGATTTCAGATGAATATATTGCAAAATGAAAGGGAAATTGATGGGAAAACTAAAGAAATTCATGATCAGTAAGAGGGATAAGAGAAAAAGGACAATGGAGGAGAAAAGGTAGAAAAACATAATATGGAGAAAACAAAAAAGGAAGTGATTTCTTAATCACTTCCCTTATTTGGTTGCGGCGGCAGGACTCGAACATGCGACCTCCAGGTTATGAGCCTGGCGAGCTACCAACTGCTCCACACCGCGATATTATCAACTCATTTCTGAATTGCGAGTGCAAAGGTACTACTTTTTTTGTTAACCACCAAACATTTCTAGCAAAAAGTTATCTTTTTACCGCGTTTTTAACATTTAAAGGTAAAAAAGTGGGATTTGACAGATAAAAATAGAGAAAAAGTATGATAAAAAGCAGAAACTGGAATAAAAGTGGGAAAAGAGAATGAGTATAGGGAACAAACAAAAATCCGATCCATCCTGGAAGGATAGATCGGACATATCAAAAATCAATTACTTTTTCAAAAGATTCATGACCTTCTCAAAATAGCGCTGTGTTCTCTTCACACTATAATGGTTTCCACCATTCCAAGCACGAATTGCGTGCTCGATGCTATTCAGAGGATTGTGGACAGACTGAATCAGGAGGAACATCTCCTTAGACTTCGCAATGCTGAATCTATCAGACAATGTGAAACGCTTCTTGCTCTTGCGTCTCTTCAAAATGTCATTACACTCTGCCACTAAGATAGGAGTAATCTGCATAACACCAACAGAACTTCCACTCTTTGCTTTGGGGTTACCCTCACTCTCTACCTGGATAATCGCTTCCATCACTGGAGTCCAATCGAAATCATCAGTAGAGGATACATTTACATTCGTATCAGCCGACGCTGTACTTACCTTCATCATCAGCATCAAGATGCTGACTAATACCATTGTTATTCTCTTCATATTTTTTGTTTTATGGAACCTGAAAAGCTGAACTACAACATCAGTGATTTCGCGGTGGCAACTTGTGAGAAAAAGATAGGCTGCTCACCTCAGTTCCGTTAGATACCTTAACGGATACCAGCATACACAAAACAGATATATGAATGATATCCTTATTCTTATCGTTTGCAAAGATACAAAAAAAAATCGAGATATGCAAGTAATAGACTGATTATCAGCGCTTTTTTAATGTTTTAAACACTTTATAACATAGTTACATGACGTATATCAAGCAAAAAACAGCGAAAATAATTTGTAGGAAAACAAAAAAGCCTCAGAAATCTTTCGAAATCTGAGGCT
>NZ_QSQJ01000028.1:0-49467 GCF_003436715.1 Prevotella sp. TF12-30
ACTTGTCTGTTTATGTAAAATCTTTCAAAGAACTCTTTCTTCAATTGCTTAGAGAATCGATTTCTCAAAAGCGAGTGCAAAAGTACTAACATTTTGCGAAACCACCAAATTTTCGGAGAGAAAAATTTCAAAAACCGCTATTATTTAACAGTCTTAAACACTTTTGCGCCTTAAATCGCCTATTTTCGCCCCAAATCGCCGTTTTTAAGCTATCTGGGTGTGTAGGCACACATCCTACCTTATTTCACCCAGATTCGGCGGGTCAAACGAAGCTCCAAAACAGGATAAGCCTTCACTCCCTTGAAGAACTTCACATAGTCGCCTACCTTACCCGGTACGTTCTTCACATCCTTTGCCAAATCCACGCCTGGTTCCATACTCTCAATCTTGTTACCATTCTCATCTACGGTCATCTTATATATATTATTGGTAACAACCTTAGGAGTACCACCCCAGAAGAGAACACCGGCATCGAAAGATACCCAATAGTCATCATTATCCTTAAAGAGTCTGCCACCATAGCCGAAACCCAGGTAAGGCTTGAAGTTGTTTACCTTGATACGTGCCGACACATTATTATTCTCATCCGGTTCCAGACGGAACATAGATCCATCCTCACGTTCACCCAGGTTCACTCCCATGTGACCATAGCTCATGAACTTATCATAAAGCGCCTTGTCGGCATAAACGGTCTGTCCGTTCAGCGACATATAAGGAATAAAGTACTCATAAGAAGCCTTTACACGCTCATAGAGGTTGTTGTACATATTGACAGCCACCAGGGAAGTACCATCATATACGGCATTTTCCGCCTTGGCTATCTGAGAAGGTCCCCAATAGAAACCACCCGTTACGTGCCAGTTCTTGTTGCGGAAAGGATGCACCTCTACCAGGAGCTTGAAGTTGTCCATAGTGGGTGTGCCCACCATGTCGATACTCTTATCCACACGGGTACCAGTCATCTCCTCCAACATATCAGCAAGTTTATCAAACTTCTTGTTCTGTTCCTCTTCAGTATCCTGCTGGTTGCCCACCTTTACGCCAAAGTTCATGGTTGCATGAAAACGAGGCATCCAGGAGAAACCGGTACGTACTTTCACCACCTCACTGATGGGCAGCGCAACATCTACACCAATACCGGTGGTACCCATCGTCACGGAAGCGTCAATACTCTTGGTGAATACCTTGCCAGGAATGCAGGGTTCACTGAATGTTTGGGCGAAAGCACCCAGGGTTGGCAGCAGCCAAGCTGCCAAGGCAAATACATATTTCTTCATAAATTCTTGATTTTCATTAAATTCGGCTGCAAAGTTACGCAAAAAGCTCCAAACTGACAAGAGTTTGGAGCTTTTTATTTACTTGATAACTACTTTTTTACCATTCACGATATAGATTCCCTGAGGGAGGTTATCCAGTGAAGCTGCATTCTTCTTCACCTGTACACCCTGCAAGGTATAGACATCATAGGTATGCTTGTCTGTAGAATTGCTGACATGGGTAATTCCGGTAGCATACTCATCAGCACTCATCAGGGTCAATTCCTTAGGAGCACTGGCTGATACCTTCAGATACCAGCTGTTGGCTGGGATGGCGGTAATGGTCTTGCGCTGTCCGCTGGCATCCTTCTCTTTGATTGCCACGGTGCTGAGGTTA
The DNA here is from genome assembly GCF_003436715.1 of Prevotella sp. TF12-30. NCBI lineage: Bacteria > Pseudomonadati > Bacteroidota > Bacteroidia > Bacteroidales > Prevotellaceae > Prevotella > Prevotella sp. TF12-30. The sequence goes on from NZ_QSQJ01000028.1 coordinate 1,654, forward strand.
TCGGTAGCAGTGGTAGCAGCAAGCTTACCGGCTGCACTGACTGCCAGCACACGCATGGTGGTAGCATCAAACTTGGTGGAGTTGTAATGAGCTGTCCACTTATCACCCAGACAGAAGTAGATACCTGTGGCAGCGTTATCTGCTGGAATGGCTGCAGAATTGATAACCGGTGTAACCAGGTTATCCTTCACATTATCCGATACACACTCTACCAGCACAGGTGTCTTGGCAGGAATCACGCCTGTGAGTTCCTTATAGACAGCTACCCCTCTTGCCTCATCCACCTTATTGATATAGTATGCCTTCATACCCTCTGCCAGGGTATAAGGATAACCGGTGAAGAGAGCCGCATACTTCTTGCCGCCAACCGTTACGGTTGGCTTGACACCGAAGTAGTTAGTGCTTGCATCTACCGGAGTGATGTTCCAGGCATAGTTGTCGCCCGTTGTGATGACTGAACTGACATCATAATCCTCGGCTGTCTGATCGCAGAGCATAACCGGCTGTCCCTTTTCCTGCTGCCAGGCACGATAGGCAGAACCTACCTTGGTGATGAGGAGTGTATAGTTGATCAGTTCCTTGATGCTGGTACCCTGACCGCTGACATTTGCCTCGATGGTGTTCGGTCTGATACTGGAATCAGCCAACTTCTCGATAAAGAAGATGGAACCCGGGTCTGCTACTACATCCTCCCAGATGCGCTTGGTGACGAGGGCGCCACAGTCTGCCGTCATTGATACATTGTCAACACCCGTACTTGTATTGTCAGAGAGTGACATCCATCTTTTGGTATTCACATTCTGAATACGGTAGTATCCTTTGTCGCTCAACTGAGCGTGAGCAGAGAGCAAGGTAGCGCAGGAAATCAAAAGTACGTATAGTCTTTTTCTCATTCTCATTTATTTAAACAGAAACTGTAAAAAAATAACCGGTCTTCATCGCTTACATAGTAAGAATGAAGATCGGTTATGTTATTTAGTTTACTAATGTATTCTAGCTAAACCTGATTACTTAGCAATACAGATAGTAACACGGTTCATATCGTTCTCCTCGAAAGGCTGAACGCGGCAACCCTTAGACTGCTTGATCATGCGGCTCTTAGCAACACCCTTAGCTGCGAGTGTGTTGTAAACAGTCAAGGCACGGCGAGCAGCAATCTTATCGTTGAAGCGTACAGAACCAGTACCCTTATCTGCATAACCAGTCAAAGTGATCTTAGCATCTGGGTTCTCCTTCATGTACTCTACGATCTCAGCAATCTTAGTTCTCTGAGACTTAGCGATGTTAGTGTTACCGATTGGGAAGAAGATATCACGACGGAAGTTCTCCTCAACAACCTTAGACTCAACCTTAGGAGCTGGAGCTGGAGCTGGCTTCTCGATGATACGCTCGATGATCTTCTCTACTGGCTTTGGAGCAGGGATTACCTTAGTGGTATGAGTCTCACCAAGAGCAACCTTTACACCTACCAATGCGTTGAAGTACCAGTCTGGGTTACCAGCCTTCTTTGAGTTGTACTTGTCGCTCAATGTGTTAGCAGAAAGCTCAACGCCCAACTTAACGCGATCACTTACGCGGAAGTCAACGTTAGCACCTACACGTGCAACGAAGCGAGTCTTTGTACCATCCCAAAGGTTCTCCAAAGGAGCCTGAACCTCAGCGAGGTTCTTACCAGCACCAGCGAGGATAGCCTTCTGAGCATCAGCAGCCTCGTCATTACCCCAAGCGATGTTAGCGCCGATACCACCGAATACGCCAACCTCAACCAAACGGTCTGGGTTGTACTCGCAGAAGAGGTTTGTGAGGTTAAATGTAGCGTCAACCATAGGAGCTACATAGTTCCACTTCCACTTGTAAACGTTGCCAGCCACGTTCTGACCAGCCTTGCTCTGCCATGTATTCAAAGAGAAGCGAGCGCCTACAACCTTATTGAAGTTATAGCCGATGCCTACCTGTACATTTGGAGACAACAACTTACCGAAACCGATCTCACCCAATGTGTACTGGCCACCAACCTGTGCCTGAGCATACCAATGTGGAGTGAAGACATTAACAGTCTTATCTGCTTCCTGAGCTGACGCACTAACGCAACTCAAAGCAATAACACCTGACAGTAATACTTTATTTAATTTCATAATTTTAATTCTTATTTATTATATAATGTTTATATTAAGACTTGTAGAAGGCGGCAACAAGTGTCGCCATCTATTCGTTTCTTACATTACTCTACAGTGATATGATATTCCTTCTTTGCAGAAACGCCAGAGTAGTCAACAGCCTCGTAAACGATAGTGTAAGGACCCTTAGCTGTAGCTGTGAACAATACCTTCTGAGTGCTACCAGCAAACTTCTTAGCAGGAGTTTTACCGTCCATCAAAGTAACCTTAGCACCATCTGGGTTGCCCTTTACATAAACAGACTTCTTGTAAGCAGGAGCGAGGAGCTCACCAGTCCAAGATGTAGCAACGAGAACAGTAGAACCTGTACCTGTCATACGAGTACCGAGCTTACCCTTGAGTGTGCTCAAAGTATTCCAGTCACCAGTCTTGCTGCTCTTGTAAAGCATAGTAGGCTGCAACAACTGGTTAACATCAGAGATGTGAGCATTGATCTTGTGGAGCAAGTTGTTTACTGGAGTGATTGCATTGTCCCACTTTGTAGCAGCGTTGGTGATAGCATCCTTAACTGGCTGCAACTGTGTACCAATCTGATCATTGATAGAACCAATCAACTCATCGATTGTATTATCTGTTGTCTCCAATACATAAACTCTTTCATAATTCTCTGTTACCAAATCATTCTTTGGTTTAAGACCATAAGTAGGATAGTAATTACCATCAGATGCCTGATACCAATCCTGATAGAATTCATAAATATTATGATCATAATTGAATCCTGAAAGATCCTTAGAAATCTGAGTATTTTCGAGAGTGAAACTATCACCTGTACCAATGTTTACAATCACAACATTTTTACCATTCTGATATGCATATACATTCTTACCAGAAACCATTGAGTACATTTTGATCTGCTTACCATTCTCATTCTTAATCTGGAAGTCAAGGGCATTCATGAACTTACCCAACTTGTCAGACAATGTAGGCAACATATACTTATCGAGGGCCAAGCCGAGGTTCTTCAAGCTCTGGTTATCCTTCAAAGTATTGAAAGACAATGGCTTAACAGCGAATGCAGCCATATCGTATGTAGGAGCAACCTGATGCTTCTCAACTAAAGCGCCCTTAGAGCCATCCTCGTTTGTAACAGTTGGATCATACAAATAGTATGTAGCCTTAACAGTATAAGCTTTCAACTGATTGTTTACAGAGCGATACAAAGTTGTAGCAATCTGGCTCAAGTTCAAGTTAGACTCCTTAGGGTTCTTCAACTTAGCAAGAACATTCTTAGCAGCCTCCTTCAACTCACCCTTATTCAAAGAGAAGTCATCGTTAGCTGGATCCGTTGCAAGAACAGGAACCTCATAGAAACCATTAGCTGAAGCAGCCTTAGTGAAACCGTAAGTCAGAACTCTATCAGTTGTCTGGATATCACCCAGCTTGAAACCCTTAGCCTCGTTACCCTGGCTATCAACCAACTTGAGATCAGTGATACACTCTGGATCAATCTCATTTGGGTTCAAAGTAATATAAATCTTACCAGCATCACCATTGTTCAAGAACTCACCCTTAGTGATATCCCAATCCTGGTTCTGTGCAGCAGCAGTACCATAGAAAGAAGAAACCAAGTTCAACTTAGAGCCAAGGAATGCAGCGTTGTAGTAACCCAAAACAGGGTTCTCTGTTGCATTGATAGCGATACTAGTAAGGTTCTTGTTTACCAAGTAATCGAAAGCCTGGTCGTAAACAGCCTGTACCTTCTTACGAGCCTCAGCCTCACCAGATACAGAACCCTCAATCTTCTCAAGACGTTTATTCAAAGATTCAGTGAACTTCTCAGCAGCTTCTTCGTCCTTCTTACGCAATTCCTCGATTGCCTTAATGTGGTCATCAACCGTCTTCTTAAGATCAGTGTAAGCCTTAGAGCCCTGGATAGCAGCATCCAATGTAGCATACTGACCCAATTCAGAGATAGCGCCCTTGTCCATAGCCTTCAAGTTAGCCTTGATACGAGCGTCAATAGCATCAGCCAATGAAGGATTCTCGTCTCTCAACTTACCCAACCACAGATTAAGGTCTGCCAAATCAGACTTCTGCTTAGCGATAGCATCAGCCAAAGAAATGCTAGTGTTGTAAGCACTGTCGCTTTCGTGATCTGTACAAGATACGAAAGTGCTAGCTCCACCCACCAAGAGGGCAGAGAAGAGCAAAATACTAGTTAATTGTCTTTTCATTTTTTATAAAAAATTTAATTAAACTTATGTTGTCTAACTCATTATATTAAAGAAAGATTCGGCTCGACGAAGCAGCCAGTGTATGTTGTTGACTTAGGTCTTGCCGTCACTCTCCTACTTTACTCATTCTTAGTTTCCAATTTTATCGTTACCAAAATGTATATATACCGCTGCAAAGGTAAAGCTTTTTTTTGAATTAGAATGTTTTTGCCCCATTATTTTTAGCAAAAAGCCTTAAATTTTAAATATTTTAAGCATTCTTTCCCCTTTTCTCCTCCTTTTCTCCCCTATTTTACCACAATGATAACGTTTTCTGAAAAATATCCTTGTCAATATGATTGATACACATCAATCCAGTTAATAAATATACGACACATATGCCCTACACGACATGTATGCCACACACGCCCCACACGCACCTAGGCATCCCCAAGAGCATAAATCCCGCTAGGCGTCCCGGCGGATTTGCAATCCGCCGTAAAAAAAAGGTTCGACCTATTAAAACCGGGGGATTTGCAATCCCCCCAGCAAAAGGAAAAGCATACTCCTTTGCTGCGGATTGCAAATCCGCAGAGCATAAATAGGTTAGGACATTTTTTAACGCCGGATTACAAATCCGGCGGGACGCCTAGCGGGCTTAAGTTCTTGAAGAAACGAAGAAGAAGGCGTGTGTGTGGACCGGCGAAAAATCTTTTAATATAATAAGGTAATGATGATACTTACGAGGTGCCAGAACGTCACCTAGAGGTCGCCACGATAGTGCTGGCGGATGGTAAAGAGGCTCGTAACGTATATTGCCTGGCTATGGCACAATATTGCCCCTTGCCAGGGCAATTTCTTGCCATTGCCAGGCAAGAAACGACACGTCGGGAGGAGGCAGAAGACAGAAGGCGAAAGAAGGTAAGAGAAGGAGGAAGAGAGAAAAAGATAGCAGAAGAGAGAAAAAGACTACTCTCGCTTTTACTCTTCACTCTTCACCAAATCGTCTGAAACCCCGATAAACACTGGGGTTCTGAGAGGTGAAGAGTTGGCTCACCTCTTCACCACTCTTCACCACTCTTCACCACAAGCCCGCTAGGCGTCCCGCCGGATTTGAAATCCGGCGTTAAAAAATGTCCTAACCTATTTAGGCTCTGCGGATTTGCAATCCGCAGCAAAGGGCATGCTTTTCCTTTTATTGGGGGATTACAAATCCCCCTATCTTTATAGGTCGAACCTTTTTTACGGCGGATTTCAAATCCGCCGGGACGCCTGGCGGAAGACTTTCTGGAGAATTCGAAAATCTGCGTCATCTGCGCAATCTGCGTGACTCTTTTAAAAGACCGAACAGGTCGAAAAAACAAGGTGAAGAGTGGGTGAAGAGTGGTGAAGAGGTGAGCCAACTCTTCACCCTCGCAAACACCTTTCACACAGCAATTTACACCACTTCTGTGAAGAGTGAAGAGTAAAATCGAAAGTAGCTCTCTACTCACCCATTACGAACACAAAAAAGGGAGGCTTACCTCGTCACAAGGTTTACCTCCCTACACTTATAGTTAAAAATAACCGAATATTACTTGTTCAGGAACTTATCTACCTGAGCAGCAATCTTTCTGCCGCTTGCCATCGCACGAACCACCAGAGAAGCTCCGCTGGCAGCATCACCTGCTACGAATACATTCTCGGCAAACTCAGGCTGTTGTGGCTTCAGGAAGCCCATTGCCAGGAACACAGCCTCTGCCTTGATAATCTCCGGCTCGCCAGCCTCTACCATCAGTGGGCGACCACCCTCTGGGTTTGGCTTCCAGTCGATAGGCTGAACCTTCACACCAGTCAGCTTACCGTTCTTTCCCAGGAACTCCAGAGAGTTGATGTTCCAGCGGCGGGTACAGCCTTCCTCATGACTAGAGGTGGTCTTCAGGGTGCGAGGCCAGTTTGGCCAAGGATTCTTAGGATCCTCAGGACCCTCTACCGGCTTAGGCATGATTTCAATCTGGGTTACGCTCTTGCAACCCTGGCGATGAGCGGTACCGATACAGTCGGAACCTGTATCACCACCACCGATTACCAATACATCCTTGCCCTTGCAGTTAACCAATTCATCCTTAGAGAACTCCATACCGGCGAGGATACGGTTCTGCTGAGAAAGCAGTTCCAGGGCGAAGTAAACACCCTTCAGCTCTCTTCCAGGAATCTTCAGGTCGCGGGCTGTCGGTGTACCGGTAGATACCACGTAGGCATCGAAGCCTTCCGGCAACTTGGTAACGTCTATCTGCTGATTGTATCTGAACTCGATGCCCTCCTCTTCGAGAAGACGGAGACGGCGGTCGATGATGCTCTTATTGAGCTTGAAGTTAGGAATACCGTAACGCAACAGACCACCGGCATTCTCACGTGCCTCGAAGACTGTTACCTTATATCCCTTGTGGTTCAACTGGTTGGCAGCAACCAATCCCGCAGGACCGGCACCGATGACAGCCACCGTCTTGCCATTACGCTCCGGAATCTCAACATGCACATAGTCCTCAGAGAAGGCGTGCTCCACGATGGCGCACTCATCCTCACGGTTGGTGGTTGGTTCATGATCCATGAGATTCAATACACATGCCTTCTCGCAGAGTGCAGGACAGATGCGTCCTGTGAACTCTGGGAAGTCGTTGGTGGAATTGAGGAGACGGTAAGCCAACTCCCAGTCGCCCTTGTAGAGGGCATCGTTCCACTCCGGTGCCTTGTTGCCCAGCGGACAAGCCCAGTGGCAGAAAGGCACGCCACAATCCATGCAACGGGAAGCCTGCTGTCGGCGGTCGTTGCTATTCAATGTCTGTTCTACCTCGCTGAAGTCGAGGATTCTATCGTGAATTGGTCTATAACCTGCTTCCTTGCGAGGTATAGTCAAAAATGCTTTTGGATTTCCCATCGTTTTACTTTGAACTTTGAACTTTGAACTTTGAACTTTTTTTACTTTGAACTTTGTTCCCTTTGAACTTTGAGCTTTGAACTTTGAACTTTTTTCCTTTGAACTTTGAACATTGAACTTTGAACTTTATGATATGCTTCATAGAGTTATAGCTCTCGATACTAATCATAAAGTTCAATGTTCCAAGTTCAAAGTTCAAAGTTAGTAGTCTCGCTGCATATCCGCAATCTTCTGCTGCAACTTCTTTACCTGCTCCTCCTGGAGAACTCGCTTGTACTCGATTGGCACTACCTGGATGAAATCCTCTACGTAGTGGTTCCAGTCATCGAGCATGGTACGGGCGAGCTTACTGCCGGTATAGAGATAATGCTGACGGATCAGCTCGTGCAACTCCTTGCGATAGGTGCTGTCCTCCACGAGGTTGATCTCCACCATATCCATGTTACAGAAGTAATCGAAGTTGTGGTTCTTATCCCATACGTAGGCAACACCACCACTCATACCAGCGGCGAAGTTACGGCCGGTTTCACCGAGCACTACGACTCTACCGCCCGTCATATACTCGCAGCAGTGGTCGCCAGCACCCTCAATCACGGCGATGGCACCGGAGTTACGAACACCGAAGCGCTCGCCTACCTTACCATTGATATACAACTCACCGCTTGTGGCACCATACAGACCGGTGTTACCGGCGATGATGTTATCCTCGGCAGAGAAGTTACTGCGGATAGGAGGAAGGATGGAAATACGACCTCCTGAAAGTCCCTTGGCGAAATAGTCATTGGTCTCACCTTCGAGCTTGAAATCCACTCCCTTGACCAGGAAGGCACCGAAGCTCTGACCAGCAGAACCCTTGAACTTCACGTTCACGGTCTTGTCTGGAAGACCAGCCTCACCATATTTCTTGGCAATCATACCGCTCAGCATCACACCGGCAGCACGGTCGGTATTCTTGATGGCGAAGTCGAGGTTCACTTCTTCCTGGTTCTCGATGGCACGCTGTGCACCACGAATCAACTGCTGGTCGAGCACATTGTCTAGGTCATGAATCTGCTCGGTCGTATGATAGAGCGAGCAATGACCTGTCTCACGATGCAGCAAGCGGGAGAAATCGAGCAAGTCTGCCTTCTCCTCGATGCTCTTAGCCACCTCTGGCTCTACGGCATCAGCACCCTCGGTAGGAACAATCTCCTCATCCTTCTTGCGGACGATGAGCTCGGTATGACCGATGATATCGTTCAATGAGGTGTAACCCATCTCAGCCAGATACTCACGAACCTCCTCGGCGAGGAAGCGGAAGTAGTTGATGAGGTACTTGTAGCTGCCACGGAAGTGCGCACGGAGCTTAGGATCCTGTGTGGCAACACCCATAGGACAGGTATTCAGGTTACACTTACGCATCATGACACAACCCAAAACGATGAGGGCGGCAGTACCGAAACTGAATTCCTCAGCACCGAGCAGAGCCATCAGGATGATGTCACGACCGCTCTTCAACTGACCATCCACCTGCAGGCGAACCTGACCGCGAAGACCGTTCTTCACCAGTGTCTGCTGGGTCTCAGAAAGTCCGATTTCAGGAGAGATACCTGCGAAACGCATACTGGATGCAGGGCTGGCACCTGTACCACCCTCAGCACCAGAGATAACGATGAGGTCTGCCTTCGCCTTAGCCACACCGGCAGCGATGGTACCCACACCACTCTCAGCTACCAACTTCACGGAGATAGCCGCCTTAGGGTTCACATTCTTGAGGTCGAAGATGAGCTGAGCCAAATCCTCGATACTGTAGATATCGTGATGAGGTGGAGGAGAAATCAGGCTGATGCCAGGGATAGAGTGACGGGTCTTGGCGATGACCTCGTTGACCTTGAAGCCAGGCAACTGACCACCCTCACCCGGTTTAGCACCCTGTGCCACCTTGATCTGGATTTCCTCTGCATTTACCAAATATTCTGTTGTCACACCGAATCGACCGGAAGCCACCTGCTTGGTCTTGCTGGAGAGGCTGATGCCATCCTGTGTAGAATGGAATCGCTCGTTATCCTCACCACCTTCACCGGTATTGCTTCGGGCACCGAGGGCGTTCATGGCGAGTGCCATTGCCTCGTGGGCCTCCTTGGAGAGGGCACCAAAACTCATCGCACCGGTAACGAAGTGCTTCACGATTTCCTCTACCGGCTCCACCTTATCTATAGAGATAGGGTTCTTGCGGAAGCTGAAGAAGTCGCGGATGAAGATAGGCTCCTGCTTATCGTCAACGAGATGTGTATATTTCTTGAAGAGATCGTAATCGCCCTTGCGGGTTGCGAGCTGCAGGGTGGCGATGGTCTCTGGGTTCCAAGCGTGCTTGATACCGTCCTTGCGATAGTGGAACTGTCCCATACTTGGCAGGAAGTCGAGCTTCTTGGTCTCGAAAGCCTTGTCGTGCAGGCGGATGGCATCACGGGCGATGGTCTCGAGTCCGATACCGCCGATGGTGCTCACCTCTGTTCCGAAGTAGCTCTTCAGCAGGCTCTCGCTCAAACCGATGCTCTCGAAGATCTTGGCACCACGATAGCTACGGATGGTAGAGATACCCATCTTAGCCATAATCTTGAACAAGCCCTTCTTCACAGCCTTGATATAGTTCTGCTCGGCTGTATGGTAATCCTCCTGAATCTTTCCCTTCTTTACGAGGTCGTCGAGGATGGCGTATGTCAGATATGGACAGAGGGCTGATGCACCGTAACCCAACAAGAGGGCTGCATGCATTACCTCACGAATCTCACCGCTCTCAACGATGAGGGCTGTCTGTACACGCTTGCCGGCATCAATCAGATAATGATGTACGGCGCTTACGGCGAGCAATGATGGGATGGCGGCATGGGTCTCATCCACGCCACGGTCGCTCAAGATGATGTAGTTGTAACCATCATCCACGCTCTGTGCTGCCTGCTTGCAGAGTTCATCCAGAGCCTCATGCAATCCTTCTTCGCCCTTGGCGGTTTCGAAAATCATGTGAAGCTTGACGGTATTGAATCCCTTGTAGCGGATATTCTGAAGGATATCCAGCTGGGTATTGGTCAGGATAGGATGTGGCAAGCGAACCATCTTGCAGTTGCTCTCGTCCGGGTTCAGAATGCCGGAACCTACACGACCGATATACTCGGTAAGACTCATCACGAGGTTCTCACGGATGGAGTCGATGGCAGGGTTGGTAACCTGAGCAAACTGCTGACGGAAGTAGTTGAAGAAGATCTGTGGCTGGTCGGAAAGTACGGCAAGCGGAGTATCATTACCCATAGATGCAGTAGGCTCCTGACCCTTGGTAGCCATCGGAATGATGGTACCGTCGATGTCTTCCTCGCCAAAACCGAACTCCAATTCCTTGCGAGTGAGGTTTTCCACAGCGTTTTCCACTTTTCGTCCGCTGCGCAGCTTTTCCAGTTCAATACGGTTGGTGTTCAACCACTGGCGGTAAGGATGAGCCTCAGCCAGGCGTTCCTTGATTTCGCCATCATAGTAAATCTTGCCTTCCTGGGTATCAATCAAAAGAATCTTACCCGGCTGCAAGCGTCCCTTCTCGGCAATCTCGGTTGGGTCGAAATCCATCACACCCACCTCAGAAGCCACAACCATCATATCGTTCTTGGTGATGGTGTAGCGTGCAGGACGCAGACCGTTTCTATCGAGCATACCACCGGCATAGCGGCCATCGCTGAAGAGCAAGGCGGCAGGACCATCCCATGGCTCCATCAGGATAGAGTGATACTCATAGAAAGCCTTCAGATCCTCAGAGATAGGGTTCTTGTCGTTGAAGCTCTCAGGCACCATCACAGCCATGGCGTGAGGCAGAGACAGACCGCTCATCACGAAGAACTCGAATACATTGTCGAGACTTGCAGAGTCACTCATATCAGGCTGAACGATAGGAGAAATCTCACGGATATCGCCCAGAGCCTCACTACTCAACACACTCTCACGAGCCTTCATCCAGGCACGGTTGCCACGGATGGTGTTGATCTCACCATTGTGGGCAAGGAGACGGAATGGCTGAGCCAGACTCCATGTAGGGAAGGTGTTGGTAGAGAAGCGGGAGTGAACCAGAGCCAGACCGCTTGTAAAATAATTATTAGTCAAGTCAGGATAGTACTGACGCAGCTGGAGGCTGCTCAACATACCCTTATATACGATGTTCGAATTAGACAACGAACAGATATAGAAATCAGGATCGCTGATTCGTTTCTCGATGCGCTTGCGGATGAGATAGAGGGTGCGCTCGAAGACTGGCACCTTATCATCTGTCACACCTGTAATGAACACCTGTTTGATGGCAGGTTCATTGCTCAATGCAGCCTCACCCAGACAGTCTGGATTGGTAGGTACATTGCGGAGATGCATCAACTGAAGTCCCTCACGTTCAATCTCTTCAATCATAATAGAGAGGATATCCTGCTGTTTCTTCTCATCCTTAGGCAAGAAGACAAGACCTGTACCATATTTTCCCTTTTCCGGTACAGGGATACCCTGAAGAAGAATAAACTCATGTGGAATCTGGAGCATGATACCGGCACCATCACCCGTCTTGTTATCGGCACCCTCAGCACCACGATGGCGCATATTTTCGAGGACCTTCAAGGCGTTATCGACCAGCTCATGACTCTTGTTACCGTGGATATTCACCACCATACCTACGCCACACGCATCGTGTTCATAGGCAGAACTGTACAATCCTTTTTCCATTTCTTGTTCGTTTTATATCGGTTATTTCTAACTATTTTATTATTGATATGCTTGCTCGTAAAAGCTATGTTATTTATACGCCTGTTCATGAACTCCCGCCACGGCTCTACCGCTAGGGTCGTTCTGATTCTTGAAAGAGGCATCCCAGGCAAGGGCTTCGGCTGTAGAGCAGGCTACGCTTGGCACGCTAGGCACACTCTTGGCAGCGCTGTCGCTTGGGAAATGCTCGGCGAAGATAGAGCGATAATAATACTCCTCCTTGTTCTGTGGAGGATTGATAGGGAATCGCTCGGCAGCATGCGCCATCTGTTCGTCGCTGACGGCTGATGCGGTAATCTGCTTCAGGGTGTCAATCCATGAATAGCCCACTCCATCGGAGAACTGCTCCTTCTGTCGCCATGCTACTTCTTCCGGAAGCAGATCGGCGAAAGCCTCACGAACCACCTTCTTCTCGATGGTCTTGTCAGGACACATCTTCAATACCGGGTTCATGCCCATCGCTACATCCAGGAACTCCTTGTCGAGGAAAGGCACACGACCCTCGATGCCCCATGCCGCCAGACTCTTGTTGGCTCTCAGGCAATCGTAGAGATAGAGCTTGCCGAGCTTGCGCACGGTTTCCTCATGGAAAGCCTTGGCATCCGGTGCCTTGTGGAAGTAGAGATAACCTCCGAATACCTCGTCGGCACCCTCACCGGAAAGTACCATCTTGATACCCATGCTTCGGATGACTCTCGCCAGGAGATACATCGGGGTAGAGGCACGCACGGTGGTTACATCGTAGGTCTCAATGAAATAGATGACATCACGGATGGCATCCAGACCTTCCTGGATGGTGTAGTTGATTTCGTGATGCACGGTTCCGATGTGCTCGGCAACCAATCGTGCCTTCGCCAAATCAGGAGCACCCTTCAAACCTACGGCAAAGGAGTGAAGTCGAGGCCAGTATGCCTTGGTTTCGCCCCCATTCTCCACGCGGGTAGAAGAATATTTCTCGGCAACGGCAGAGATGACGGAAGAATCGAGACCACCACTGAGGAGGACACCGTAAGGAACATCGCTCATCAGCTGGCGCTTTACAGAAGCCTCCAGGGCATCGTGAATCTCCTTCACGGCAGCCTCCTCCTGAGGTTCCGCATCCTTCAGCTGGGCTTCAGCCTTCTGAGTATCATCAATCTGATATTTCTTCTGCATGGCAGCGTATTCAAACCAATCACGGGTATAGTAACGCTTCATGCCAGGGTTCTTGCTGTAATAATAATGGCCCGGAAGGAATGGCTCGTAATGATCACACTGACCTTCCAGAGCCTTCAACTCGCTTGCCACCAGCACTTTTCCATCCTTATCATAACCAATATAAAGAGGAATGACACCGATAGGGTCGCGGGCAATGAGGAACTCATCACGCTCAGCATCGTAAAGGGCGAAGGCAAAGATACCGTTCAGCTCTTCAAGCATCTGGGTGATACGGGCGTGGAGCGCATCCTCACCTTTATATATGAAGGTATCAAAGTCGGAATCTGCTCGCATCTCACGATAGAGAGAAAGAATCACCTCGCAGTCGGAACCGGTCTGATACTGGTATTTGCCAGCAAAACGGGCACGGATATTCTGATGATTATAAATCTCACCGTTTACGGCAAGCACCTGTTTTTTGTCTGGTGCAAACAAAGGTTGGCGACCACTTTCCGGGTCAACAATGCTCAGACGCTCATGTGCCAGGATAGCAGAACCACCACAGTAGATTCCGCTCCAGTCTGGTCCGCGATGGCGAATCTTCTGACTCATACGAAGCGCTTGCTGTCGCAATTCAGGAGTTTGCTCCTGAATATTGAAGATAGATACGATTCCACACATAATATCTTTTCCTTTCTTTTACGGTTATTTTTATCTCTTTTTACCTAAAACAAATAACATTTTGTTATGTTTCGGCTGCAAAATTACTACTTTTTGTCAACATACGAAAGATTTCCATTACCTTTTGTCTTAAGAAAAGGAGAATAATTACATATCAGCACGTATTAGCACATTTAAACTTTCATTTTGAAAGTACAAACAATATTATTTATTTCAAAATAACACAAAGAGAGAAAAACAAGATAGGAGGATACATTTACTTTTATTGGGGGATTACAAATCCCCCGGTGTTTATAGGTCGAACCTTTTTTTACGGCGGATTGCAAATCCGCCGGAACGCCTAACGGGTTTACGCTCTTGGAGACAATCCCCCACGTATTGGGCAAAACCCGTGAGGCATCTCGACAGATTTGAAATCCGTTAGGCGTTCCGGCGGATTTGAAATCCGTTAGGCGTTCCGGTGAATTTGAAATCCGTTAGGCGTTCCGGTGAATTTGAAATCCGTTAGGCGTTCCGGCGGATTTGAAATCCGTTAGGCGTTCCGGCGGATTTGAAATCCGTTAGGCGTTCCGGCGGATTTGAAATCCGCCGTCTAAAAAGGTTCGACCACCCCTGAAGGGATTTGCAATCCCCCATCAATACAAAGAAAGTTTAGTTAAAAAATATATAGAATAGTGCCGTTTTTCCCAATTTTTTAGTATCTTTGCAGCATTATTAGTTTTATTACAAATAACCTAATTTATTCAATTATTCCGTAGATGTTACTATAGCATTATGAGAAAGAGAATTATAAATCTTTTAATGATGACCTGCGTATTAGCCGGCGGCTACTCTCAGGTATCGCTTGCCCAACAGGCTAAGTCGGGCAAGCTAACTCAGTTTGTCAACCCTCGAATCGGAACAGGTGGACATGGACACGTTTTCCTCGGAGCCAACGTTCCGTTCGGATATGTCCAGTTAGGTCCTACAGAACCATCCCGCGGATGGGACTGGTGCTCCGGCTATCATCATTCTGACTCCATCCTCATCGGTTTCGGACACCAGCACCTGAGCGGTACCGGTATCGGCGACCTAGGCGACGTGGCTTTCCTGCCCGTAACAGATGGCAACCAGAAACAAATCAAGTTCAGTCACGACAACGAGAACGTGCGCCCTGGATACTATGCAGTCAAACTGCAGCAGCCTAATGTATGGGTAGAGCTGACTGCTACACAGCGTGCCGGTTTCCAGCGCTATACCTTTGGTGCTGATGCACAGCAGGCACAGTTGGTACTCGACCTGAAGCAGGGTATCGGTTGGGATGCAGCCAAGGACTTCAATGTAGATAATACTACAGCTACCACCGTGGCTGGTCACCGTTTCTCCAAGGGATGGGCGAACGACCAGAAGGCATTCTTCTTCGCAGAATTCTCCCAGCCTGTTACCGTGAAGCCACTGGGCACCGGCAGATGGCTGATTACCGCTGCTGATGTCACCAAGCCATTGTTGGTGAAGACCGGTATGTCCGCTGTAAGTGCAGAGAACGCCAAGCTGAACCTGGAGAAGGAGATTCCGGGCTGGGATTTCCGTCAGGTAGTAGCTGATGCAGATGCTGCCTGGAACAAGGAATTGGCTAAGGTGAACATCGAGACCAGCGATTCTACCTCCCGCCGCATCTTCTACACAGCCATGTATCATACCATGACCGCTCCATCTGTCTTCTCAGATGTCAACGGTCAGTATCGCGGTGCCGACGGCAAGGTCTATGACGGCAACTTCACCAATTATACCACCTTGTCACTCTGGGACACCTATCGTGCAGCTCATCCATTGATGACCATGATCCATACCGACATGTTGCCAGATATGGCAAGCACCTTCATCAATATCTATCGCCAGCAGGGCAAGTTGCCAGTATGGCATCTGATGGGTAACGAAACCAACTGTATGGTGGGTAACCCAGGTATTCCTGTTCTTGCCGATATGGTACTGAAGGGCTATGTGAAGGATAAGGAAGGAGCCTACGAGGCGATGAAGAAGTCGGCTATGCTCGATGAGCGTGGTATGGGATTGCTCAAGAAGTACGGTTATCTGCCATACGACAAGGAGCCTACCAAGGAAACCGTTGCCAAGGGCTTGGAATATGCGCTGGCTGATGCCTGTGTGGCAAAGGTGGCTCGCATGCTGGGAAAGAAGGAAGATGCCAAGTACTTCGAGAACAGATCAAAGGCTTACAGCAAGTACTTCGACAAGGAGACCGGCTTTATGCGCGGTCTGAGTTCTGACGGCAAGTTCCGTGTTCCTTTCAACCCATTCTCTGCCGAGCATCGTGAAGATGACTATACCGAGGGAAATGCATGGCAATATACCTGGCTGGTGCCTCATGATGTTCACGGACTCGTGAAGCTCTTCGGCAATGAAAAGAAGTTTGTGACCAAGCTCGACTCTCTCTTCATCGTTACCGGTGAGATGGGTGCCAATGCTTCTCCAGACATCTCTGGTCTGATTGGTCAGTATGCTCATGGCAACGAGCCTAGCCATCACGTGCTCTATATGTACAACTATGTAGGTCAGCCTTGGAAGGCTGCCCGTCTGCTCAGACAGACACTGGACGAGATGTACAAGGATGACTTCGACGGTTTGAGCGGCAACGAAGACGTGGGTCAGATGTCAGCATGGTATGTGCTTTCTTCCGTAGGTCTCTATCAGGTAGAGCCAGCCGGCGGCAAGTACGTCATCGGCAGCCCTATCTTCGACAAGGCTGAACTGAACGTGGGCAAGGGCAAGACCTTCAACATCGTCTGCAAGAACAACAGCAAGGAAAACATGTACGTACAGTCTGTGAAGTTGAACGGCAAGCGATACAGCAAGTCATACATCATGTATAACGACATCATGAAGGGCGGCACCCTCGAACTGCAGATGGGCAACCAGCCATCGAAGTGGGGAACCCGTCCTGCCGACCGTCCATAAGAATCAAGCACTAACTAACAAAAATATAAATAATGAGAAAGACTATTTTAACATTGGCTCTTCTTGCCTCCATGAGCGCTATGGCTCAGGAGAATGCTGAGGTAGATGTGCATGCACGCTATACCAAGGTGGTAACCCCAGTGAATGGCAAATACGAGTCAAAGCGTCCTCCTGTAGAGGACCGTCTCTTCACTTCTACAGCAGTAGAGAAGAAGATCAAGGAAGTACAGAAACTCCTGAAGAAGAATCCAAAGTTGGCGTGGATGTTTGCCAACTGCTATCCTAACACCCTGGAGAGTACCGTTCACTACCGTGTGCTCGAGAATGGTGATGATGATACATTCGTATATACCGGTGATATTCCAGCCATGTGGCTCCGCGACTCAGGTGCCCAGGTATGGCCTTACGTAGCCCTCGCCAACAAGGACGAAAAATTGAAGAAGATGCTGAAGGGTGTGATTCTCCGCCAGTTGAAGTGCATCAACATCGACCGCTACGCCAATGCCTTCAATGACGGTCCTACCGGTGCCGGCTGGCAGAAAGACCGCACCAAGATGCAGCCGGATGTATTCGAGCGCAAATATGAGATCGACTCCTTCTGCTACCCTATCCGTCTGGCTTACGAATACTGGAAGGTAACAGGCGATGACTCTATTTTCGGCGAAGTATGGATGAAGGCTATCGAGAATATCCTGAAGACCTTCCACGAGCAGCAGCGCAAGGTGACAGCCAAGGCTTATCACTTTACCCGTGTTTCTGACCGTGCCTTCGATACCATCGGTTGGGACGGCTTCGGTGCTCCGGTAAAACCGGTAGGACTGATCGCTTCCATGTTCCGTCCTTCTGATGATGCCACCATCCTTCCATTCCTGATTCCATCCAACTTCATGGCAGTTTCTTCCATGAACAAGGCAGCAGAAATCTTGAAGCACGTGGCAGAGAAGGATGCAGCAAAGAAAGATGCAGCCTTGAAGATTGCGCAGGATTGCAGCAGTCTGGCTGACGAGGTACATACTGCTCTGCAGAAGTATGCTATCTACAACCATCCTAAGTATGGCAAGATTTATGCTTACGAGGTAGATGGTTTCGGCAACCAGCTCCTGATGGACGATTCCAACGTTCCTTCTCTCCTGGGTATGGGCTATATGGGTGATGTTCCTATGAACGACCCTATCTATCAGAACACCCGCCGTTTCGTTTGGAGTGAGGACAATCCTTGCTTCTTCCGTGGCAAGGCTGGCGAAGGTATCGGTGGTCCACACATCGGTTACGACATGCCTTGGCCTATGTCTATCATGATGAAGTGCTTCACCGCACAGAGCGATGACGAGATCCGCTTCTGCATGAAGATGCTGCTGAATACGGATGCAGGTATGGGATTCATCCATGAGTCTTTCCACAAGGACGATGCCTCTAAATACACCCGTCCTTGGTTCGCATGGCAGAACACCCTCTTCGGAGAGTTGGTCATCAAGTTGATCAATGATGGCAAGGCAGACTTGCTGAACAACCTGTAATACACATTATTATATATAAAGAAAATGCCGATAGTTCGCTGGAACTATCGGCATTTATATTTATGCTAACTGAAAAAATGACCTCACTTTATGGCTGCAGGGTGAAACCTACTACCAGATAAGCTTTCTCTGTGCTAGGGTTAGCAGCTACCTGAGCAAAGACAGGAACAGAGAAGGAATCGGTAATCTTGATATCCTTGGTAGCCTTGACACCTACGTGGGTAACGGCAAAACCGTTGGCTTCTCCATAGAAGGTAGTGGCAAATGGCACTGCACCGATGCTTGCCTCCCAATCACAGCCACCCAACTTGAATGGAGCGGTAGCCTCGAAATAAGATGAATAGGCACGGTCGCCACCCTTGTTGACTCCATCGTTGCCAGCGAAGTTGGTGTACCAGTTCAAGGCAAGCGGACCGAAGTCATAACCTACATTTGCCTCGAAAACATGAGAAGTTTCGTGAGCCTTGTAAGCGAAATACTTCTCGTTAGGAGAGTTGAACCAGTAATCGGTAACACCGATATGGAAACCACCAGTTTCGTATGCCAAGGTAAGATCAAACTCCTTGGTATCTTCCGGCTGAGAAAGACCTACACTTCCCCAGGCTGTAAGAGACAACCCCTTATATCCGATACCCAAGGTAGGCTGCAGGGAAACGGCTCCCAAATCCTGACCACGCCAGTAGTACTGGCTAACGATATCAGCACCGATAGAAGTTTCTACCTCGTCCTGCGCCATGGCAGCAGGAGCAAAAGCCATCAAACCGAGTGCCAAGGCACCCATCTTCTTCATATCTAAAATCTTCTTCATAATCTCTCTTTTTATGTGATACATTCCTGTTTTAAAAAGTTTTGGCTGCAAAATTACGAATAATAATTCTGCTTACCAAAACTTTTATCAATAATCTCTCTCGTCAATATATGAAAGTACTTTAGTTGTAGCAGCTCTCACCATGCTCGTAGATATCGAGACCTTCCTCCTCGATTCGCTTGTCAACACGGAGACCAGCAATCTTCTTGATACCCCAGAAGAGGATAATACCTGTTGCAGCTGCCCAAAGGTCGATGCAGAGGATACCGAAGCACTGAGCTCCGAAGAAACCGAAGCCACCACCATAGAAAGCGCCGCCATCGAGGGCGAAGAGACCTGTCATCAAGGTACCGAAGATACCGCATACACCATGCACTGAGCTGGCACCTACAGGGTCATCAATATGAAGCTTGGTATCGATGAACTCGATAGAGAATACCAGGATGATACCTGCCAGAAGACCAATGATGGCTGAACCCAATGGACTAACCAAGTCGCAACCGGCTGTGATAGCTACCAAACCTGCCAAGATACCATTCAATGTCAATGAGAATGATGGCTTACCATACTTGATCCAAGATGTAAACATAGTACCCAAACCACCGCAGACAGCAGCCAGGTTGGTGGTCAGGAATACGTGACTGATAGCAACACGGTTAACCTCACCAGAAGCAGCGAGCTGAGAACCAGGGTTGAATCCGAACCATCCGAACCAGAGGATGAATACACCGAGGGCAGCAGCCATCAGGTTGTGACCAGGGATAGCAGTACTCTTGCCGTTGCGGTACTTACCCAAACGAGGACCTAAGCAGATAGCACCTACAAAGGCGAGGACACCACCAACACTATGTACAATGGCAGAACCTGCAAAATCATGGAAGGCAGCACCAAAGGTGTCCATCATAAATGAACCGGCATCAGCATTGCAAAGCCAACCGCCACCCCATGTCCAGTGACCTTCTACAGGGTAGATAATCAATGAGATGAAGAATGAATAGATGCAATACATAGAGAACTTGGTACGTTCTGCCATGGCACCTGAAACAATGGTAGCACTGGTAGCGCAGAATACGGTCTCGAACATCAGGAAGCCTTCTGTAGGAAGACCAGCTGCATTCTTGTAGAAAGAAAGGTCGCCGAAGTTAGGCATACCGATGAATCCGGCGCCATCACTACCAAACATAAATCCAAAACCTATGAACCAGAAAAGAACCGAACCGACCATAAAGTCAACGAAGTTCTTAAACAAGATGTTCGCGGTGTTTTTACTACGGGTAAAGCCCGCCTCGCAGAGGGCGAATCCCGGCTGCATGAAAAAGACCAACATGGCTGCCAAGAGCATCCATACGGTATCTAATGAAATTCCTAAATCCTGTACACTCATAACACAAAATCTTTAAAGTGTTGATACAATCTGAAAACTAATCTCTCTCCTCCCTTCCACATCTTATTTTTCCTGCTCCGCATTATAAAGAGCGATGTCGCCTCTTTCACCTGTACGGATTCTTACGGTATCCTCTACAGGAATTACAAAGATTCGACCATCACCAATCTCGCCGGTACGGGCTGCCTCCTGGATGGCATGAATTGTTTTCTCTACGTTCTTGTCGCGCACGACAACATTCAACAACACTCGCTCAATACTGCTGGTATCATACATGACACCACGATAGATACGAGCCTGTCGCATCTTGCCCTCTCCTCTTACATCGTAGTAAGAGAACCACTCAATGTCGGCGGCAAGCAAAGCTTCCTTTACATCCTCAAATTTCGTCTTGCGGATAATTGCTTCGATCTTTTTCATGTTAATCTCTCCTATTATTTAAATTACATATTGTTCGTTTTCGAGTGCAAAGATACGACAATTTGATTAATTAAATAGTTATTTACTTACTTTTTGCTTTTATTATTTTAGTTTTCTTTCTATTTGATAGCCATTTTTAAGAAACATAACACAAAATAAAAGGAAAATAATGGTTTTAACTTTCATTTTGAAACAAACCTTCATAAAAATAGAAAAACCAGTGTGGATGAAGCCTCACCAGACTATCATACCACACTGGTAGAATCATTAATTAACGTAAATCTAACTGAACTATACCGGGTGAACGAAGACCAGGCTTCAATTCACCTCCAATATAATATAATGTATGTTTTCGCATTGCCACTTGGGCACCCGCTCTAGCCAGTAGAGAGGTTTGGTGGGAAAGAATTTCCCAGCGTTCAGTTTTCAGTTTATATGTCAAAGGACAACCGTTGAACTGATACCACGAAATGTCCTTCTTCAAATAATCAGCTTGTGCCACCTTGGAATAGGTTCCGCTGATGGCATCCCAGAAGATATCATGGTTCACGCCTCCGGCGCAGATAATCTGGGCTTCACCGTCGGGACTCACAGCCAGCATGGCAGTAGCGCCCGTCAAGGTGAGTTCCTTGCCTTCGCCATTACGGGGTGCCGGAAGCGGATTCCAGCATTTGCCCTGGAGAAGATAACGCAATCCCGATGTGGCAACGATGCTTGACTTGCCATTCTGATAGAAGCCGCCCCAGACATAGAGTTTGCCATCATAGGCAGCACAGACCGGTTGAACTCTCGGTTCGCCAATCATTTCCGTTTCCTTTTTCCATTCCTGATTATTTCCGAGTTCACAGGTGAGAACGGAAGCGGAAGGATGACCATCCTGATTACCACCCACAACAAACAGGCGGTTGTCCATCAGACAGACACCCATGTTATCTACCGTACAAGGCAAGTCTGGCAAGGATTTCAATATCGGTTTGCCACTCTTCTTGTCCAAATGGATACTCAAGACAGTTTTCAAACTATGTTCGCCGTTGCATCCACCAACCAGAACCAGACTATCACCAGAGGTCACTACTCCACCATAAGCCGCAGGTTCAGGCAAGTGGCCTATCATCTCCCAATGTAAGGTTTCCTCGTTGCCTGTCACTTTCGCTGCATAGATACCCGAATAGTACTTCTTCTTTCCAGGTTCAGGGAAATTGCAGCCACCAGCCACTATCAGGTAGTCGCCGATGAATCCAGAATAACAAGCTGAGACACCGAGCTCATAACCAGCCTCACCTGAAGGGAAGCCAGACAGGGACTTGATGCTCGCTTTGATTTCTCCCCGGAATGTAGATGCCGGCAAACCGTCCTGGTTCACCAGATTGGCACGTGTGAAAGGTTGCCATGCATATCTCACAAATCTCGGTGCCTTGAGTTCTGGAGAAGTGAGTCGGACCTTATTTCCCTCAATCTTCACCTGTGCAGGATAGAAGAGACCCTCTTCCTCTGCCATCTCGAAGCAGGATGGAGCCTTGCCGTCGGAAGTACGGAGACCATCGCCATAGGTAAATGAAACCACCAGCGACTCGCCCTCTCTTACCACCTTATTATATATAGGACCCGATGGGGTTACGCCATGACCATAGGTCTGGTTCAAAGCCCAGCGCCCCAGACGCTCACCTACCGGCTGCTTGTTCGTAGGATGCACATCGAGCGAATCTCCCTGATCGGAAGACACCGCCATTCCGGTATTCGGGATGGATTTCATCAATCGGAGCTGACTGTCACGGAACCAGGTCCAGGAAGGACGGTTCAGGCTAGACAACTGCACGAAATAGAAAGGCATCTCAGGATTCTTCCAATTGCTTCTCCAACTATCCACCAGCAGGCGGAAGAGTTGTTCGTGAGCATCCATATTGTGGGCATTCGATTCACCCTGATACCAGATCACTCCCTTGATAGGATACTGCTGCAAAGGCAGGATACCACTCTCGTAGAGATAACATGGCTCGTATGGATGACGACCGAGATGAGTAGCATCGTGGGTGAGATTCTTGGCAGCCCTGCCTCTTACCCAATCCTGGATAAAGTCATTGTGCAACCAGTCTCTCAAGATAGCCGGGAACTGGGTTTCCAAGGTATTTCTATCTACCCAGGCTTCCGTAGGAGCACCGCCGATGGCATTGCATATCAATCCCACAGGCACCTTCAGACTATCCCGCAACATCTTACCATAATAATAAGCTACGGCAGAGAACTGGGCTGCAGTTTCCGGAGAAACCTTCTTCCAGGTAGTATTCTTGAAATACTGCAGATGATTCAGAGAATCCAGACAGGATGCCGGCCATGCCACATCGTATGTCTCCCATCTTCCCTTCATATCGAAAAGACGGAAATCAGGGTCATCAGCCTGAGCGATGTCTTTCTTGCCGGTAGCAGCCTGATTCAATCGGAATGCCATATTCGACTGTCCCGAACACAACCAGACCTCACCTACAGCCACATGGCGGAACTCTTTCTTCTGCTTGCCAGCCTGAATGGTGAGCGTATAATCAGTGCCTACCTGCAGAGGTTGCAGGGTGACACTCCACTCACCACGGTTATTGGCAATGGCTGTGGCTTTCTGTCCGGCAATGCTTACCATCACCTTCTCGCCCGTATTGGCGATGCCATGGATATCGAGCGGCACATTGCGCTGCAATACCATATCATCCGTATAGAGACCGGAGAGTTGCAATCCACCATAATTTCCGGTAATACCGCCATAAACGGTTTTCGCCAGGATGCCGGCACCTTCCGCATTCGGATGGATGGCATCCGGCAACAGATTAGGATAAGGATAGAGAGGAGCATAGAAATCAATCACTTCCGCTCCGCTCACCTTTGCTACCACCTGGATAGCATCCTGTATTTCATCATGCCACTGCTTGGTGCCCGAGATAAAACGGGGATGGCGGTGGGCAATCGGAGTCATTCGAGCCAAAATAAAACGTACCTTCGGATTCACGGAACGCAGAGAGTCCATCAGGGAAAGATAATCTTTCACGAACTCATCACGATAGTTAGGCCAGTTTCTTGGGTCCGTATCGTTGATACCCAAATGGATGACAGCAATATCGCCCTTGAACGCCATTGCCTGTCTGTACTCTTCCTGCTGCATGTACGGACGGTGTCCATGCTTCAACAGGGTAGCACCCGGCTTTCCGAAGTTACCTACCAGGTACTTGTCGCCCAACATCTTCTGAAGTTGTACAGGATAAGAGAAATGTTCTCTATCCTGAATACCCGTACCATAGGTAATACTGTTACCAACACAAGCCACCTTTACTTTTGGGGCAGCTTTTTTCTTTGGGGCTGCATTTACTATCTGGAGCCCCATCGAGAGTGCCGACAGCAAAACTGCTGCCAACACTCTACGAGGAAACTTTAACTTACCATACAACATATATATAAACCTATCTTATTATACTTTTATTCATCAACCAGCGCTGCCGTGAACATCCATTTCACGAGTCGGGTCTCCTTGGAAGAGAACTTGCCGACAGGAAGTTTCAGCATCAGCTTGTTCCAACCCTTCTTCAGGGTAATATCTATCGCAGGACGAGACATGTAATTCTCATTCTTCAGCGGAATCTCGTTAGAGCGCTCGGTATTCGTGTTCTCCCATACAGGAGGCATGATTTCCTGCCCATTGAGCCATGCTCGGCTGCACTTGTAATCCCAGGTGCCCTGACGGGGAGCCAGGTCGCTCTCAGAACGGCTGTAGTTCTGGAACTCCAGCATCAACTGGGTCTTTCTTTCCTTTGGAGAGTAAATCCATCGGGTTGCATAGGCGGTGTGGTTCTCCTGAGGGTTGGCGTAGAAGCCAGGAACCAATGTTCCCCACACATGACGGAGATAGAAACCATTGCCGATGATCTTGCGGGTCTTGTAAGTCTTGCCCTCATACTGATAGACGGAATCTTCCTGCTGCTCGGGTGGGAACACCTTGGTCAAGTCGCCTCCGTTAGGGAAGGCATCGGTAATCTGCCACTCGCTCTGGGTCTGGCAAACGTATGGGAACGGAACTTCCTTCAACCAGGTCTTCTTCTGCCACAGCAGACGGTCTTCAAATTCCCTGAATGCAGCCAACTGCTCTGGTTCATCCTCCCAAAGCAGGGTGCCCTTGCCATCAAAATAGCAGTTGCCACCTCCACGCCAGGCACGTTCTGCCAGAGTGAGCATGTAAGGATAGAAGTTGTTTTCTGCCAGCAGCTGAGGTGTATTGTCTATGAAGCGGTCGTTCCAGAAGGCTACGATGCAACCAGCCAGATCATCACTTCCCTCAGTCTGGTTATAGATGCGGCTGTTGAACATCGCCACCAGGTCGGCGTAGGTATCGAAGTGGTTGGCGTAGTGGAATCGGCAGTCGATGGCAGGGATGCCCTCCTGTGCCTTTCCACGATAGCTCCAGAGCTGCATCATGTCAATCTCACCCGGTTTGTAGTTCCAGCCTGGGTTGTAAGAGATAACCTTCTTGCCCTTGTCGCGAATGTATTTCACCATCATCGGAACGAAATCCGGATTGGTAAACTGAACCTCGTCGGTTCCTATATGGAGATAAGGTACATCGAACGTAGCGCATACCTCATCAATGATGTCTTTCAGAATCTGCGTACCCTTCTCGCTCTGCATATCGGTCTTGAAGGTACGCTCGAAAGCGGCACTGTGTCCCGGCATATCAATCTCAGGAATCAGGAGCACCTGATGCAGCTTGCAGAATTCCACGAGTTGTCGGGCCTCTTCTAATGTATAGAATTTTCCTTTCTCACGCTCCATATTCTCTGGGGCATTGAGTTCAGGATAGCGCTTGCTTTCCAGGCGCCATGCCTGATTTTCTGTAAGATGCCAGTGAAAAACATTGATTTTGTATCTGCTCAGCAGACTGATTTCGCACTTCAGTTCCTCTACAGGAATATAGCTTCTGCCCACATCGTGCATGAATCCACGGATGCGGAAAGCAGGCCAGTCGGTGATGTCACACTGTGGCAAATATATCTTTTTATTCTTAGTGGTTTTCAACTGTTCCAGCGTCTGTCGTCCCCAATACATACCCTTAGGAGTAGTAGCCTCCAGCAGGATGCCTTTCTTGGTAATCAATAGATGGTAAGCCTCTTCCTGGAATTTAGCTCCTTCAATCTGGCTCACATATTTTTCCTCCACTGTCAACTCGCCGCTGAATTTCTTGCCGTTGAACTGATACTTCTGAGGCAGAGGCAACAAGGAAGATGGATGATTGGCACAGATGCCAGCCATGCAACAAAATATAGAAAACACAAAAAGTAAGAGTCGATTCATAATTAGGTTGAATTAAATGGATGAAATCATATCAATGATAGAGAGAAGAGTAGCATACCGAAAAAGGTATAAAGGAGAGGGGATTTGACTCCCCTCTACCTTATTTATATATAACTGAACTTTCGCATGTCAGGAAGTTCAATTATTTATATCTATTGTTCGTTATTTGGTCTATGCCTAACTTATAGAATCGGATGTCGTAGTAATCATCCGTCTGGGTTTTAGGATTTCTGAATGCATTCTCTTCCAGGAGGAAGTAGATGCTGCCATCCTTGCCCTGAACCATGGTTGAGTAAGCCGATGTTGTGTTGCTCAACTGATAACAGCCTTCCCAGTTCTTGGCAATCGTCTCTGGAGTAGCATAATCAGCAGGAGTCTCCAATGCCTTGTAGTAGATACCTACGTTGTTACGGCCTGGACCTACCGGAACACTCTGCAACAACAGCTTCACCTTCTTGCCGTTCTTCTTGGCATCCACCATGAGAACCTCGCCATTGCAAGAGTTCTTATGGGCAGCAACACCCATATTCTTGGCATCAGAAGCTATTACCTTGCCCCAAGAACCTGTGGCTGTCTTCTTATCCTCATAAGTATAGATGTTGATGTGGCGTCCACCCATTGCACGGCTGCTGAGCAACACATTACCGTCTGGCAACTCTTCAACCTTAGCCTCATCTCCATAAGGAGCAGCCTCGGCTACATTCTTGCCCAAGACATTCCAGATCTGGCCGAAGTCATCGCTATAGAGAATGCGGTTTCCGCTGCGGGTACACAACACGGTATAGACACGATAATATTTGCCCACCTTGATCTGCTTACTCTGACAGATTCTACCACTGGTAAAAAAGGCAGATTCCACTTCTGGCATGAGGTCGTAGATCTGCTTGGTCACTTCCTCGCCATACCATGTCTTACCCTCGTCGTCGCTGTAGTATCTACCCATCATCAGGAGATGACCACGCTTAGACTCCCAGTAGCCGATACCACCCGATGCACACATCAGGAGGATTCTGCCGCTCTTCTTATCTACTACGACAGCCGCATCGCCATGGGCACAGTCGAAACTGGTAGCAATACCGTTTCCACCCTTTGCCACCATCTGCTCAGGAGAGCTCCAGGTAGCGCCCTTGTCCATACTGGTCTTCATCACGATGTCGAGATGACGGCCGCCACCTATATCCTTATTGTGATAACGATGATCGGTAAATGCAATCAACTTACCCGACTTGCACTCTACGATGGCAGGAATACGATACTGTGCATTCTTGTTAGAGAAGACGGTGATGCCGTTCTGACCGTTCACAGTCTGAGCCTCAACTGCCATTTCTGGGGTTGCAGCAGTAACCTGTGCAGGCATCATCAGGGTAATACCCATCGTAGCGAGACACAATGCCTTGCCTA
This sequence comes from Prevotella sp. TF12-30, assembly GCF_003436715.1. Classification (NCBI taxonomy): domain Bacteria; kingdom Pseudomonadati; phylum Bacteroidota; class Bacteroidia; order Bacteroidales; family Prevotellaceae; genus Prevotella; species Prevotella sp. TF12-30. The sequence goes on from NZ_QSQJ01000028.1 coordinate 29,287, forward strand.
TATTTGCAGAAAAAATCATACTTCTCATTTTTTGTTCATTTATACTTCCTTGTTCAAAATCTCCTGACACAGAGAGTATGCCTTGATCATCATTCTCGGAATGTGGAAAGGTCCCTTGAAGAGATTACCCTTGGCAGGCTGTGCCACGGTTCCGTCTCTGTGAAGATAACCATACCACTCGCCGAACTCTGTATCCGGGAAGTGAGCATAGGTCCACTCGCTGATGCGCTGATGCTTGTAGATATACTCTTCATCACCTGTTGCAAGGTAAGCATAGAGCGAAGCGATGATGGTTTCGGTCTGTGGCCACCAGAACTTCATATCCTGAGAATAATCCTGCGAAGGAAGATTCCTGCAGTCTCTGAAGTTGATGATGCCGCCATACTGCTTGTCCCATCCCCAGTCCCAAGACCAGTCGAAGATCTGCAGCGCCATTTCGGTTATCTCCTTGTCCCAGCCTCTCTGCTTTGCCTCTTCCATGATGAACCATGAAGTCTCGATGCAATGACCTGGGTTGATGGTGCGACCCATACAGGTATCCACAAATTCACCATTCATGCCCACCGTCTCCAGCAGACACTTGAACTCTGGGTGGATGAAGTACTTCTTCAGCTTGGCGATTGACTCATCAATCTGCTCGGTGAGCTTAGGGTCGTTAATGACCTTGCGGATGCAGGAAGCTACGTTGATGAGAATCATGATGATGCTGTGGCTCTGCAACTGCACTGATTCCTCGAACTTAGGAGCCAGAATACCTGGAGTAGTGAGGAAACGCTGGGTGTCCTTGAAAATCTGGAGGGCACGCTCGGCATACTTCTGCTCGCCGGTAGCCAAAGCATACTCTGACATCGCAATGGCTGCGAAAGTCTCAGAGAATACATAGCGACGCATGCGCAATGGCTTGCCTTCGGCTGTAACAGAGAAGTACATTCTGCCATTCTCGTCGAAACAATGGCTTTCGATGAAGTCGAGGGTGCTCTTCGCTGCCTCCAGCCACATCGGGTTCTTCTCTACATTATTATATGCATAGGCGCATATAAAGGCGAATCGACCCTGAAACCACACAGACTTGGTGGTATCGATAAGACTTCCATCTCTGTCAAGACAAGTGTAAACACCACCGTTCACCTTATCCCATCCATGCTCCATCCAGAATGGCATGATGTTCTCTGTCAGATCAGTCTTATAAGATTCAGCCCACTGCTTAATATATTCTTTTATATTCATTCTTACTGGTTCTAGTGGATTTTACTTAAAACTGATTGCAACGCTCGAAGAAGTTGATTGCCTCCAACTCTTTCTTCATTGCCTGCTCCTCCTCATCGGTCATGTTGCGGAATGGAGTGCGGTTTGGACCCAAATCGAAGCCCATCAACTTCATGATACGCTTACCGCCAACGATGTTACCACGGTAGTGACAGATGACGTTGATAACCTCCTGAGCGAAGTTCTGCTTCTCACGGGCTGTCTCGATGTCGCCGTTCTTCCAAGCCTCGATGATGCCTACCAACTCCTTACCGTTGTAGTTGGTTGTACCACCGATACCACCCTGTGCACCGCCCTGAGCCAGGCTAGGGAGAATAGTCTCATCCTGACCATGGAGCATATCGTACTTACCGTTCTTGTAGAGACGGCACTGGTTGTACTCATACAGGCTCTCGAAGGTATATTTGATACCAGCGAAGTTAGGAATGCGTCCATCTACAGCCTTCAACAAATCGAGCATTGGCAGATAAGCGCCATTGAATGCAGGAATATGATAGTAGTAGAAAGGAAGCTCAGGAGCTGCAGAAGCAATCTCCTCGCAATACTTCACCAGTTCCTCGATGCGGCCGATATGTGGGAATGGAGGCGCCATTGAACCGATACCCCAAACACCCAACTTCTGCGCATGCTCAGCCAAGCGACGGCTCTCACGGAGGCAGCAGCTGCCTACATGAACGATAATCTTAAAGTCCTTTGGAGCTACGGCTACCCATCTCTCAGCAAGGAGCATTCTCTCCTCGGTGGTCAACATATAGCCCTCGCCTGATGAACCATTGATAAACACACCCTTCAGACCGTTCTTCTGAAGCATCTTGGCATAAGCCTCAATTGGTTCCAAGTTCACATCACCGTTAGCATAAAAAGGAGTAAACGGTGCATCGATAAGTCCAATGATCTTTTCCATAATTATATATATATAAGTTTGTTAAATTTTCCTTGTTACTATTTATTATTCTAAATTATCAGTCTTTGGTTTCAAGCAAACCAGCTGAAGTGTCAGCGCTGCGATAACCACCACGCCCAATACGGCAAAGGCCAAGCCCAGATTACCGCCATCAGAGAATTTACCCATCACCTGGGTAACCATGGCTCCGGCAAACACGCCCACCATATTCATGATACCATAGGCAGTAGCTCTGTATTTTGCCGATATAATCTGGCAGAGGATTGGCATATTGTTGGCATCAAACATACCGTAACCGATACCGAAGAGCAAGCCAGCTCCCACTACTGCTACCACACTGTGACCGAAACCCAGGAGGAAGAGAGCAGGAATCGTCATTCCCAGACCGATGGCACTGGTATAAACGCGGCCACGGATGTTCTTGTGAACCCATTTATCGGAAAGTACACCGCCGAAGAGGACACCAAACAATGAGGATACTGCGATGGTGATAGTTGACATCGGACCAGCCTCAGACATAGGTACACCCAGATTCTCTGCAAACAAGGTTGGAAGCCAGTTCTTGGTAGCCCAACCAGGGAGAGAAGGAACTGCGAAATAGAAGAGAATCACCCAGAATGCCCAAGTAGAAAGCACAACTGATAAGCCTTGGAACAATCCGCCCTTCGCAGGCTTTTCCTGCTGAACCACAGCCATACTCGCAGTATCCTTGTCTTTATCGTGCAACAACAGAAGCAATACGAAAGAATAAGCGATTCCGAGAATACCGAACCAGTGGAAAGTGGTGTGCCAGGAGAAGGCTGCTGCCACGGTAGCACCAAATCCTCCGATAGCCTGACCTACATACAAACCTGTCATGTGAACACCAATGGCCAGAGATCTGGACTTTCCTTCATGCCAGTCGGCAATGAGAGACAAGGCAGAAGGGATGTAAAGCGCTTCACTGATACCCATCAACGCTCTCAACATGTAAAGTTGATCAAAACTGGACGCATATCCCATCAGGTAGGTCACCAAAGACCAGACAAAGAGACTGCCTACTACTAATTTCTTTCGACTGATTCTATCTGCTACGATACCGGCAAATGGACTCACAATACCATAGATCCAAAGGAAGACAGCCATCAAAGCGCCAAAGGCTTCAGCTTGCTGCAATTCCACGATGTCAACCTTCATAGCAGCCTGCATGGTAGAAAGCATCTGACGATCCATATAGTTGAGAAGAGCAACCACCCAGAGGAGCGCTACAACTAACCAGGGATAAAACTTTTTATTTTTCATTTCGATTGTTAGTTTTGTTATTCGGCTGCAAATTTACAACTAATTTTAATACCAGCCAAATTTAAATGAATTAATTTTCGTTATTCAAGTTAATTAAATTAGTTTATTTATTTGTTCTTACGTTTTATATCTATACACCTTATTATATATATAAAAGAATCTCCTCTGAGCTGTTTGAGCAACCAGTATTTTAAAAAGCTAAAAATCATAGACTCAAATAGTTAATTCATCCCCCGAAAACAGGGAAAAACAAGGTTTATTCTAACAATTTAGATTAATTAACTCACAAATATTAAAAAAACGGATTTATTTATTTATCTTTGCAGCGTAAAAACTTAAACATGAAATATCTGTATGGCAAAAAGCATCATACCTCACACTAAATGGTCTGCCTCTAAGACAGCTCTTTTGAACTTGCTCATAGAACATGGAGGACAAACTATCGCCGAACTATCCAGTAGTTTGGGGGTAAGTGTGCCATATACTACCAAGACTCTGAACGAACTCATTGAGGATGGCTTGATTGAGGTAACTGGCAAGAAAGACAATTACTCGAAGAGAGCACCAAAGATCTACGACCTCATCGCAACATCCGGATATTTCCTCGGCATAGATACAGGAAAGCAAAGTCTCACCTTCGGCATCTGTGATTTTTGTGGAAACATGGTGACAGAACCCGAACTGATACACTTTGACTACCAGGACACCCCGGAATGCTTCAACAGTTTCATCAACCTCATCAACAAATATATTCAGAAATCAGGCATCGAAAGAAGCCAGATCAAGAAGGCCTGCATGAGTATCGGTGGACGAGTGAACCCGGAAACAGGTTGTGCCTATAATTACTTCACCTGCACGACAATGCCGCTGGCAGAAGCGCTGACAGAAAGACTCGATCTGCCTTTCTGCATCGACAACGATACCCGCTGCATGACTTACGGTGAATATCTGAAAGGTGTCTGCAAGGGATTGAGAAACATCATCTTCGTAAACGTCAGCTGGGGCATCGGCATCGGTATCATCTTCGACGGTAAGCTCTATCTCGGAAAATCAGGCTTCTCGGGTGAAATCGGACACATGCACATCTATAATAATGACATCATCTGCCATTGTGGAAAAACAGGTTGCATGGAAACGGAAACATCAGGCTCGGCATTGCTGCGCAAGATGAAAGAGGCTCTGGAAAACGGTGGAACTTCCGTGCTGTCCGACAAGGTGAAGAACCTGCATCAGGAACTCACCCTGCAGGATATCCTCGACGCCATCCAAAAAGAGGATGTGCTCAGCATCGAGACCCTGCAGAAGGTGGCGGTGGAACTGGGAACCAATCTCGCCGGCATCATCAACATCTTCAATCCGGAGATGCTGGTCATCGGAGGAGACCTCTCGGTAACAGGTGCTTATCTTACCCAACCTATCTGCATGGGCATCAAAAAGTTCTCGCTCAATATGGTGAACGAGGATTCGCTGGTTGCCGCATCTACCCTGAAAGAGCATGCAGGACTGATTGGAGCCTGCCTGATGGCAAGAAGCAAGTACTTGAACAATTAATAGATTAAGAATACATTATTAATATATAAGAATACATTAACTAAATAAACATATATCAACTATGCGTGTAATTATCGAAAAGAATTACGATGAGTTGGCTCGCTGGGCAGCTCGTCACGTTGTGGAGACCATCAAAGCTTTCCAACCAACAGCAGAGAAACCATTCGTTTTGGGTTTGCCAACAGGTTCATCACCTATTGGTATGTATGCAGAAATCGTAAAGGCTGTCAAGGCTGGTGAGGTTTCTTTCAAGCATGTACTCACATTCAACATGGACGAATACGTAGGTTTGCCAGAGGCTCATCCAGAGAGCTATCATTCATTCATGGCTCACAACCTCTTCGACCACATCGATTGCCCTAAGGAGAACATCCACATTCTCAATGGTAACGCTGAGGATCTCGAAGCTGAGTGCGCTCACTACGAGGAGATGATTGCAGAAGCAGGTGGTATCGACCTCTTCATCGGTGGTATCGGCCCTGATGGTCACATTGCTTTCAATGAGCCATTCTCTTCTCTCAACTCTCGCACTCGCGTGAAGACTTTGACTACTGATACCCGCATCGCTAACTCCCGTTTCTTCGGTGGCGATATGAACGCAGTACCAGCTACAGCCCTCACAGTAGGTGTTGGTACCGTTATGGCAGCTAGAGAGGTGATGATTCTCTGCAATGGTCACAACAAGGCTCGTGCCCTCCAGGCAGCTATCGAAGGCCCTGTTACTCAGGCTTGGACTATCAGTGCACTGCAGACTCACCAGCACGGTATCATCGTTTGCGATGAGAGCGCTACAGATGAGTTGAAGGTAAGCACCTACAAGTACTTCAAGGACATCGAGAAAGACAACTTGTAAAAAAACAAAGTAATAACTATAAAGACAAGAAACTATGAGACTAAATCTTAGTTCAGAAATTGTACTCAACAAGGTACCATTGGCATACTACAAACCAAAGACTACTGTAGAGTACTCAGAGATCTCCAGAATGGAGAAAATTCACACCGACATCTTCGCCTCTTCCATGGAGGGTGCAGCTCATGTAGCTGACCAAGTAGAGAAGGAAATCAAGGCAGCTCAGCACGAGGGCAGATATTACGTGATGGCATTGGGCACAGGCTTGTCGCTCACACCTATCTACAAGGAATTGCAGAGAAGATGCGAGGCTAAGCAGCTCAGTTTCAGAAACGTGGTAGTATTCAATGCTTACGAGTACTATCCAGTACAGAAGGAAAGTTCTCTGAAGAGCATCAACCAGTTGAAGGAGCGTTTCCTCGACCATGTTGACATCGATCCACAGAACATCTTCACATTGGATGGCAGTGTGGCACAGGACGCAGTGCAGGATACCTGTCACCTCTACGAGAAGCGCATCAAGACCTTCGGCGGTCTCGACATCGCTCTCCTCGGTATCGGAAGAATGGGTAATATCGCTGCCAACGAGCCAGGCTCTGGTATCCAGTCTATCACCCGTCTGATCCTCATCGGCAATACTTCCCGCGAGGAGATGGAGAACAGCTTCGGCACCAACGAGCAGGTTCCTCCTTGCTCTCTCACCATGGGTATCGCTACCCTGCTCTCTGCCAAGAGTGTTTACCTCACAGCATGGGGCGACGAGAAGGCTGAAATCATGCAGAAGGTAGTAGAAGGAAACATCACTGACACATTGCCAGCTAGCTTCCTCCAGACTCATCCTAATGCAAACGTAATTCTCGACCTGAGCGCTGCTTCTCACCTGACACGTATCAAGCATCCTTGGCTCGTAACAAACTGCGAGTGGACAGACAAGCTGGTACGCAGTGCATTGGTATGGCTCTGCCAGAAGTTGCACAAGCCTATCCTGAAGTTGACCAACAAGGACTACAACGAGAATGGCTTGAGTGAACTCTTGGCTCTCTACGGTTCTGCATACAATGCAAACATCAAGATCTTCAACGACTTGCAGCATACCATCACAGGTTGGCCAGGCGGTAAGCCAAACGCTGACGATACCTATCGTCCTGAGCGTGCGAAACCATTCCCAAAGAGAGTGATCGTATTCTCTCCACACCCAGACGATGACGTGATCTCTATGGGTGGTACTATCCGCCGATTGGTACAGCAGAAGCACGAGGTACATGTAGCTTACGAGACATCCGGTAACATCGCAGTAGGCGACGAGGAGGTTACAAGATTCATGCACTTCATCAATGGTTTCAACCAGATCTTCGCTGACTCCAAGGATAGCGTGATCTCTAAGAAATACCAGGAAATCAAGGAGTTCTTCGCACACAAGAAGGAGAGCGATTTCGATACCCGCGACATTCTGACCATCAAGGGCTTGATTCGTCGTGGCGAGGCTCGTACAGCTTGTACATACAACGAGATTCCTCTGAACCGCGTTCACTTCCTTGACTTGCCATTCTATGAGAGCGGCAAGATTGAGAAGTTGCCTATGACTGAGAAGGACGTTGAGATTGTTAGAGCATTGCTCCAGGAGGTGAAGCCTCATCAGATTTATGTTGCAGGTGACCTGGCTGACCCACACGGAACTCACAAGAAGTGTACCGACGCTGTTCTCGCAGCCATCGACGAGGAGAAGAAGGCAGGCGCAGAGTGGTTGAAGGACTGCCGCATCTGGATGTACCGTGGCGCTTGGGCAGAATGGGAGATTGAGAACATCGAGATGTGTGTTCCATTGAGCCCAGAGGAGTTGAGAGCAAAGCGTAACTCTATCCTCAAGCACCAGTCACAGATGGAGAGTGCTCCATTCCTGGGTAACGATGAGCGCCTCTTCTGGCAGCGTGCAGAAGACCGCAACCGTGGCACCGCTCAGCTCTATGATGAGTTAGGTCTGGCTTGCTACGAGGCTATGGAAGCATTTGTGGAGTACATTCCACTCTAAGCCTTCCATCGCATACTCAAGTTGATATATAATATAGATCTTCATTCATACTCTAACCTATATCAACTATTCATTTGACAAAACTAATTGTACGAGAATAATTAGTTTGTGCCCTTCTGCCGAAAGACAGGAGGGCATTTTTTTAGAACTTAATCCAGGTCAGCTTCTTCCATATTCCCTCGAAAGGACCATGGGAATGATACTTGAGCCAGAGGTTGGAGAAGAGGCATTGTACTACCACCATGGCGATGCCGACAAAGAAGGCATAGGTAATGCCGAGCTTCGTCTGGAGATTGAAACCATAATAGGCAAACAGTCCGCAACCGATGATAGACTGGAGGAAATAGTTGGTCAGACTCATCTTACCAAACTGACGCAGGAACGACAATCCCTTTCTGAACCATTCCTTACCATACCACAACAGTACGAAGCCTGAAACTACGAACGAGAGAATGAAGAAGTTGTAGATAGGATAAAGCCAATTGTTCCATGTTTCCATGTGGCGCACATCAGCTATGCCTCCCACAATCAATACCAGGATGGAAACCACCAGCACCTTCTTCCACAAAGCCAGGTTGTTGTTCTCATTGTAGAACCAACGCTTTCTGCCCACCAGCATTCCGAGTATGAAGAGGCAGATGGTCTGCGTATGTCTTCCCTTCATCATGCACCAGTAATAAGTAGCCACCTGTCCGTATCGCAGGTTGCCATAGGCATTCTCCAGGAAACTGCCGTGCTGATGACCATTATACATATTTCCATACACCTCTCTCAACGACGACGCATCTACCTGCCATCCCGAAATGAGGGAATAGATTTCTATCGGTTGGATAAAGAGGAAGGCAACCACCCACCAGAGCCATTTGGTAGGAAGATAGCTCAGAGGGATGAGAACCAGTCCATAGATGGCATAGGAGAAGAGGATGTCGCCATCGAAGAAGGCGGTGTTCACGATACCGAGCATTGCCAGGAGGAACATTCGCCAGGCGAATCTACCCGAAAAGCAATTTCCACGCTGCTGCTGGTTATCGTTCATGATGAAGAAGCTCAATCCGAAGAGCAGGGCAAAGATACCATACATCTTTCCCGACAGCAGCAATGCCAGCACATCTGCCATCCAATCATCACACCCCAACGTATAAGCATGCGCTATGCTTCCATCGTACATATTAAAATGCTCCACGGAGTGATAGAGAATAATACCTGCCACTGCCAATCCTCGCAAGGCATCAGCCACATCAATACGACTGTTTTTCAGTCCTAATGTCTTGTAAAAATTCATTTTGATATTTTATGTTAGTTATTATGAGTTGGCAAAGGTATAACATTTTATTGGAAAAAGCGAATTATCCTCAATGTATAACAAATATTAAGTTTTAATAGAAAAAGAGAAAAAGTCTGCCTTTTCCTTGGTTATTCGTTAGAAAAAGTGTATCTTTGTTCCGTTATTCATTAGAAAAAGTGTGAAAAACTTCCATGTATTCGTCAGAAAAAGTGTGAGAATCTACAGATATTCGTTAGAAAAAATGTGAAGTTTATACGATTATTCATCATAAAAAGTGTAAATCATGGAAAGAAGCATCTATAATAAACTCGTTGAATGGAAGAACAAGCGAAATCATAAACCTCTGATTCTCAACGGAGCAAGACAAGTAGGCAAGACCTATATCCTGCAAGAATTCGGAAAAAGAGAATATAAAAAGCTTGCATTCTTCAGTCTCGACAGAAATCAGAAGGCAGCAGAAGTGTTTGAAAAAGGAGGCACAACTGCTGATATACTGATGGCACTCTCCGCCATCAGCCAGGTAGATATTACCCCCAACGATACCCTTATGGTACTCGATGAGATACAGGATTGTCCCAAAGCATTAGAAGCTTTAAAGTTCTTTTGCGAGGATGCTCCTGATATTCATATCATCGTGGCAGGATCCCTGTTGGGAATATCACTCCATAGCGAGGTGTCATATCCAGTAGGAAAAGTAGAAGAGCTGCGCCTCTACCCGATGAACTTCATCGAATTCCTCGATGCCATGGGAAAAGCAAAACTGGCAAGCATCTTGAAAGAAGGAAATTGGAACGTCATCAATTTACTGGAAACAGAATTGATCAGCCTGCTGCGACAATATTATTATGTAGGAGGAATGCCAGCCGCCGTACTCGCCCATGTAGAGCAGAAGGGACTGCAGGAAGTCCGTTCCATCCAAAAGCAGATTATACAAGACTATCGCCGAGATTTCTCGAAGCACGCACCAGATAGAGAAGTGCCTCGCATTAATATGGTGTGGGACAGTATCCCTGCCCAACTTGCCAAAGAGAACAAGAAGTTTATCTATGGAGCCGTGAAGAAAAGTGCCAGAGCCGCAGATTTCGAACTGGCCATCCAATGGCTGATAGATGCAGGACTGGCATATAAGGTTCAGAGAGTCAATACCCCACGCCTCCCTTTCAAATTCTATGAAGACCTGAACGCCTTCAAACTCTTCATGCTCGATGTGGGACTGATGGGAGCGATGGCAGAGACTTCAGCAGAATCGATGTTGGTAGGAGATAGCATTTTCTCTGAATATAAAGGAGCCTTCACGGAATTATATGTCTTCACCCAGTTGAAGAGCCAGGATATTTCATTATACTATCATGCTGTGGATAACTCCACAATAGAGATTGATTTCCTAGCCCAATGGCACGACCGGGTTATACCGATTGAAGTAAAGGCAGAGGTGAACGTCAAGGCCAAATCTCTCAGAACATTCATCACCAACAATCCGCACCTGAAGGGACTCCGCTACTCCATGCTTCCCTATAAGGATCAAGATTGGATGATCAATGTTCCGCTCTATGCATGCCTGACACCATTTGATAAATTACCTAGTATTATTTGACAAATCAGCCTAATGGCATTTAATAAAAGCTTCGATTCTGACATATCCGTCAGAATCGAAGCTCAAGCCAATCATCGAAATTCACGTTCTGGAAAGTGTGGATGCCCAGCTTCTCGGCAGCCTCACAGTTTTCCTTCAGATCATCGATGAAGAGGGTTTCATCGGGATGGATGTTCGCCAGCCTGATTACCTCCTCATAGATGCGGGCATTAGGCTTAGCCAGATGCATTCTCTGAGAGAGGAAGCACTGCTCGAAATAATCCTCTACCCCATGGTTCTGATAAGGGAAAAGATGCTCCACACAATAATCCCAGTGAATATCAATGGTATTACTCAGGAGGAAGAGGCGATAGCCAGCCTTCTTCAACTGCAGGAGTCGCTCCTTTTTCTCATCAGGAATCTCCACCAGCATCTTGTTGGCAGCATCGATGATCTCTCCATTCGTCACATCAGTCCCTGTCAACTTACGGGCTGCTTCACAGAATTCTTCGGTGGTGATCATTCCCACACCCAGCTTGCTCATCAGCTTCATCCCCTCACTCTGAGGATTCGTATCAACCAACTCCCCCATTCCTATCGCCTTGAAAGCCCCGATGCATCCTTCCGGATTGAGCTTCACCAAGACATTACCTAAATCGAATATGATATTCTTGTATTGCATAATCTATATCTTATTTTGAATCACACTTTTAATCTTTAATCAGATACTTACTGCAAAAATACTGTAAATTTGGGAGAGAACAAATGATTTAGGGAAGGAATTTCAGGAATATAACATTTATTAGTAAAAGAGGTTCTTCCCCATCATCCCTATGTAAACAATATTCCTAAGAAAGGAAATCAGGCAAAAACACCCGAAAAATGGGGAAAGAAGAGATTGAGAATTTTTCCTTAAGGGTTTTTATTTTTTTCCTTAAGGGAAATTTGTATATCCACAAATAATATCGTATCTTTGCAATCGGGTTTCAAGCCCTATCCCAAAAGAGGATCATATTAAAAATCAAACTATATAAAAAACGTCATGAAAAGATTATCAGTTATCGTCTGCCTCTTTATGTTCGCCCTGATGCCCCTGCTGGCACAGGTGAAGCAGACCGTTGCCGTGCTCGGCGACTCGTATTCAACTTTCGAAGGTTTCATCCCAAAGGGATATGCCACCTGGTACACCACTGCGGTTCAAAAAGCAACCGATGTCAACAAGGTGGAGCAAACCTGGTGGTGGCAGGTTATCAAGGAAGGTGGTTACAAGATGGGCAACATCAATTCCTATTCCGGTTCCACCATCTGCAACACCGGCTATCGCGATGAGGATTACAGCGACCGTTCATTCATCAACCGCACTACCCTGCTGGGCAATCCGGACATCATCTTGATTTGCGGCGGAACGAACGACAGTTGGGCGAATGCTCCTATCGGCAATTACCAGTACAGCAACTGGAAGCGTGCCGACCTCTACTGTTTCCGTCCTGCTCTGGCGAAGTTGCTTTCCGATCTCCGTCAGCGCCATCCGAATGTAGATATCTACTTCATTCTGAACTCAGAGCTGAAGGATGAGATCAACGAGTCAGTAAAAAAGATCTGCAAGACCTACCAGGTTCCGGTCATCGCCCTTCATGACATAGACAAGAAGAACGGTCACCCAACTATCAAGGGAATGAGAAGCCTTGCCGACCAGGTTCTGAAGGTGATAAAGAAATAAAATTACCGCAACATAACCTTCCAAACAATGGATATAAATTGTTCCGTCTTTGAATCCGGCGTAATAGCAAGCCACTTTCAAAAACACTCTTCACTCTTCACCAGAAGGTCATAAACACCTGTAGTTTAAGAACTTGCACGTGTGAAGAGTTTACGCCACTCTTCACCACTCTTCACGCGGAGCCGCTTACGGAAAATCTGTGAAATCTGTGGGACATAAAAAAGTGGTTTCAGCCCCCCGACCGAACAGGACGAGCTACCATTTCAATTCCGTGCGCAATCCGAAGGTGAAGAGGGGTGAAGAGTGGTGAAGAGTAGTGCGTAACTCTTCACCTCTCGCACCCCCAGTGTTTATCGGGGTTTCAGCCGATTTGGTGAAGAGTGAAGAGTAAAAAAGCGAGTGGTTGTTTTACCAGCTCCCGACGTATCGTTTTGTGCCTGGCAATGGCAGGTTATTGCCCTGGTAAGGGGCAATGTTGTGCCATAGTGAGGCAATAAGCGCTACAAGCCCCTTTACGCCTCGTCAGTACTATCATGGCGACCTCTCAGTAACGTCTTTGCACCGTGTAAGTACTATCGCTGTTGCTTGCAAGTACTATCATTGTTGCTTGTAAATACTATCATTGTTGCATCGGTTTTACGTAAAAAGTCTTCGGAGTAACCTTTACTTGTTGCCGGAAGAATTAATATTATAAGCCGGAGAAGCCTATATCTTCAGCCGCACAACAGCTGTTGTGCGCTTGCATAACAGCTGATATGCGCTCGTCCAGCATCTGTTGTGCAAGCGGAAATCAGCTGGTGGGCGAAGAGTTGTTGGATGACACCATACCCACTTTCAATCTTGAATTATGAAGCATTTGCCTTGATCGTACTAAACAATCAAGGTGCTACAGTACAAAGAATCTTCCTCCTCTAATGATCCATTGTTTTGCTATTGCTTATTCCTCAGCTCTTCTATCAAATCATTTACAATATATGTATCACTCATTAGATGCAAGCCAAGTTCTTTGTCATGTAACATACGGCAAACATCAGAGTCATAGAATATCTGCAATGCTCTGTCGGTTGATATATGTAACGTATCGGCTAGTTGCTTTATGATACGAGCGATTTTATTCCATAATAAGAAATCCAACATAATTATACCCTTTCATATAATTTGAACTGCAAATACTTATCAACTATCTCTTGGCTTAAAATGCAAATCTGGCGGAGAGTATACTCAACAAAGACATTTGAACCATGATATAATATTTGCTTTTCCATTATTCTTTTCTTTCCCAATTTTTAAGAGCTTCGACCACATCACTTGCCACAGCTTCCCGGCTCTCGGTATGTAGAGTGTCATAGCAATCTTGGATGAGACTCTTGATTAGCCCCACCTTATCCAATCGCTTTCTCATTTCAGACGGCGATATACCCATTTTTTGTGCCGAAGCCTCGATAGCCAACACCGTAAAGGCGAGGCGTTCGAACTCTGGAGCACTTTTCTGTAATAGTTCTCGATCTTCCATTCTTTACAAAATATTGTATTTATATCTTTTGACTCCTACTTCAAACCACAACTCGGGTCGAGCACTTTGTAACCGTCTTCCGTTGTATATCTTTTGACTCCTACATCAAACCACAACTCTTTATTCTTTACCATTTTTTTTTATGCTGTTGTATATCTTTTGACTCCTACATCAAACCACAACGCGGTGGTCCGAGGGATGGCGGCGGTAGCGTTGTATATCTTTTGACTCCTACATCAAACCACAACTTAACTCTTTAATTATTAATTTTATGGGTTGTTGTATATCTTTTGACTCCTACATCAAACCACAACTGAGTGATAGATCATGCTGACGGACTGCTTGTTGTATATCTTTTGAATCCTACATCAAACCACAACATACCGTTTACAATCTCAGATGCCTCCTTGTTGTATATCTTTTGAATCCTACATCAAACCACAACTGCATGATTGCAACACTGGTAGCTGCTGTAGTTGTATATCTTTTGAATCCTACATCAAACCACAACCACGATAACTAATATGCGGCGCAATATCTGTTGTATATCTTTTGAATCCTACATCAAACCACAACGCGTGGGCAGAAATATGCGAAATCAACTCGTTGTATATCTTTTGAATCCTACATCAAACCACAACTACTACCTTGCCGTTCACTCTGCATGTTCTGTTGTATATCTTTTGAATCCTACATCAAACCACAACATAAAACCATCTGAACCAATATACCAATCGTTGTATATCTTTTGAATCCTACATCAAACCACAACATAAAACCATCTGAACCAATATACCAATCGTTGTATATCTTTTGAATCCTACATCAAACCACAACATAAAACCATCTGAACCAATATACCAATCGTTGTATATCTTTTGAATCCTACATCAAACCACAACGCAAGGGCGGGTCCCACGGCAAAGCCGCCCGTTGTATATCTTTTGAATCCTACATCAAACCACAACCGACGCTTCTCATCCCCATTCTTCAGCAAGTTGTATATCTTTTGAATCCTACATCAAACCACAACATAAAGAGCAAAGTATCATCCATAATCTAAGTTGTATATCTTTTGAATCCTACATCAAACCACAACAGTCCCAGTACCGTGCCTGCCTCTGATGCGTTGTATATCTTTTGAATCCTACATCAAACCACAACCTACAGATTTGAAAGTACTGATTTCCAGCACATAACAATCACTTTTTCTAATAAGAAATGATGAGTAGGATATAATTTTCTATGCAAAAGTACTAAAAAAATTCCAATTGAATAGGTTCACTGATAACTTTTTTCGATATTTTACTCTTATTAATACTTTTGGGTTTACCCCAGAAGTTATAAATATCTCCATATTGCTTATCAGTAACACTTAATAAACTAACTTTTCCTGTCTCCGGAAGCAAAGATTTTACCCGTTTTATATGCACTTCCAAACTTTCCCTTGATGCACAATGACGTATATAGACAGAAAACTGCATCATGGAGAAACCATCTTTCTCCAAGTTCTTGCGGAAAAGAGAAGCTGCCTTCATTTCTTTTTTCGTAGTAACAGGTAAATCGAAAAATACAAATAACCACATTATATGATACGCATTTAGTCTATCTTCTGTCATGTCATAATAGGTAAGGAAAGTTTCTTGATTTCTCCAGAATAATATTTCACAAGAGAGGCAGTTGTGATGGTCAATGCAATCTGCAAAGGTCGCTTAACCTTTCCTATGTTAACATCACTATTCAACACACGCATTATCTCAGACTTTGATTCTTTATTCAGTTCTGTAATTCCATTTCCATAAAGCCGATAAACGATTTCATCAACAAATGGCCGATATGGTTCCATTACATCATCAGCTAATGGAAAAGCATTATATCTGCCTTTATGAAAGATGCCCAAATTCGGGAGCAAACCAGAACCAAGCAAAGCACGTGCTACGGCTGCACGCAATATGGCATAACCATAATTTAAAAGAGCATTAGGTGGACATCCTTCTCTTTCTCTTTTAAAGGAGTTACAGAAAAGGCTATTCCAATACACCTTTGCCGCCAATCCTTCTCTATTGTCAGAATCTCCACTCTTTACATTATTATAATAAGGCTTGAGAATATCTTTATTCTTACCAGCAAGAGCCAAGACTGCGGCTTGATTTTCTATCTTTGACTCTATAATCTGTTTCCAAGCCTGCTTTTTCATTGGCTCAGTAACAGCAAGCTGAAATTTTAAACTTTCAGCTTGCGTAGTATTAGCATCTAAGCTTTGCAACATAGATGTTGGCATCATCTTGTTATCACATAAGATAACAGCAACATTATTCTTTACCAACTCGTTGAGAAGCGGTAAAGTAATGCTTATCATTTGATTTTCCAAGACTACACACCCTATGTCTTCAATAGGGTGTGTAATCTTGTCGTCACTATCTTTCCAAGAGATTACGATCTGGCAATTCTTAAGTGAAAGGCAAACTGGAGTTGAAAAGAACAATGTCTGCTTAATCATATCATTTTTATCTTAATCTTTTAATTTCACCTAATTCATTAATCTCGAAATCATAGCCTTGAACCAGTATCTTTGCAGAAGCCAAACCGACTCTTATCTTAGGCTTTATATCTGATGTGTCAGAAGCATTTCGAGGAAGTTCTTCGTCTCGTCTCGCTTCTTGATGATACTTAAACGTTACCCTACCATCGGATTCTATCCCGGATACGTAGTAAAGGTTTCTGACTGTCTCTTTTTGAGAATAATCCCATACCTCCTCTTTTGTTTCTTTATAAAAGATAACCATAGTTCCTTTTTTTAGGATAAAAGCCAACTGGCAATCATCTTTTTCAAGTGGCACTATATTATGTCCAACAACAGACTTATCAGTACTCGTCTTATAATAACCAGCAGCTTCCATCATATTCACAAATTCATAAAATGTCTTTCTTTTGCCAGTTTTTGTAGAACCAACATATAATGCAACTATATAATTACCCTTAGTGGTAACATAATAGTTTCTTTTATATTCTTTATCCGACAAATCTCGTTGTTTTTTCTTATCGAAAGATATTGGATTTTTTATCGAAGTATAGCATCTTACTTTTTTTATAGGAATTTGCTTTTCTTCATTCATCCATATAGTTCCAGCCATAGCTTCTTTAAAGCCCTTTTCTCTGATAGCAGCCTCTACAATACCTCTAACAGCATCATCAACGATATTTTTAACATCGGTCACCTTCATAGAAGCCAAATTTATACGCTTAACGTATCTTACCACGCCATCGTTCTCTATAGCACCATAGTATGTATCGCTATGCAATAAACCTCTTGCTGCATCACCCTTACAAAGGACCTTCTTTTTCTTTTTGATTCCATCAACTTCTACATCAAGAAGTATTTTACGACGTCCTTGCTTAGGCATATTGTCTGGAGTATAATGATAAACCAAAATTTCATCTTGCACATTCTTTAAATCCTCAACAAATGTAGGCCATGGCTTTTTAAAATAAGCCTTTGACATGCCATACCATTTATGATTTTCTTCATTATGATAGTATGCACTTAACTTATCATATTCGTCTCGGCTTATACATGCAACAACGATAGCATCAATACAATGATGAACATGATTTACACGCTCTTTCTTACCATATACATCTTGAACACCCCAAATCTTTCTAAAATCAGAAGTAGCAATACCATTAACGGTATAGACATGCTTGAAAAGGGATTTCAAGTAAAGACGTGCATACTTAGAAATCACACCGATATCAGTACCTTGGCGTCGACTAAATCCTTCAGGTACAATCTCCATCGTGAAACGCAAATACTTACCTCGCCAATAATCGCGTTGCAATTCCAAAAGATGACGATTATAAATTATGTCATCCTTTAGCTTTTTGGTTGTTGCCCCCTTTGATTTTCCCCTCAGTTTACGTATTTGCCCATCAAGAGACTCATACTTTTCTCTCCAGTCATTAATACGTGCCATAATTTCATCATGGTTAGGCAATTCTGCCGGCAACTTGGTTTTCTTGATTTCTCTATTGAAGCGACTATCACAGAGCGTCAAATTCATTCTTGTACTGTCACCATCTACACTACGGGGAATCGTATGCTCTATATCAAATTTTTGACTTGTTCCTACAAAGTCGGGAATGGCAATCTGCCTGCCTGTATATAAGCAGATATGTCCCTGCTCTTCCCAAAGAATACACTTTAGGATATCATCATCTTTAACATTATACTCCTCCCCCATTTTGTCTATAATCTTCTTACGAGCCTCATCATTTTTTTTCTGATTATCTTTTGCAAATTTCGCTATCGCACGACGCTTATTCGCATCATTCAACTCACGAGCAAACTCAATATGGATCTCTGTATCCAGATCTATCTTTCCCTCTTCCAACAATCGGTTTACCAATTTACGCAATCTGAATATGGAACGCATAGCCATTGGATTACGCACACAATCAATTCGAGGTGAACCAAGCTGATAAACACCATGATCATTAGTACGCAATACTCTTGGATATTTATCCATCTTAGAAGGATGGTATAACTTCTTAAGTTTCTCTTCAGATACATGATACTGCTCCTTCAGATACTCCTCAATACAAACCTCGAAAGTACGTGCATCTTTAGAATCAATCTGATTCATTTCGTGGATAATATGCTCAATAGCAGCATTACGCATTTCTTCTATATCCCATTCATATTGCGGCATCACTTCACATAAGTTACCCAAAAATACGGCATGAGAATAAATCAAACCTCTTCTAAGATAAGGAAGAATCTTACAGATAGCCTTCAAACTTAAAGACGCATAATCACCCGGCAAAGAAATCTTGCAAAATTTCCTTGCTTCTTCATCATTCAATTGCAGACGATTCTTAGCAAACTCTGCAAGTTTTGTATCATCTGTATAGAAGAACAATACATGCCAAATATCATTGACTACATTCAAACGACTTTTACCCTCGGCTAGCGTATAGGTTTCGCAAAGAGAATCAATCCAATTATCTCCAAAGATATCTTTTAAAGCGGTAGTTACAGGACAACCAGAAACAGATGTATCCATAGGGTAATTGAAAAGATATGGCATTTCGGCATCAGAACTCTTCTTGTAAAAACCATATTGTTTTTTGGGTGCCAATTTCTTTGCTATATCTTCAAAGTCAAACAACTTCTTTGATTTACGGAAGAACAAAGGCATAATGAGTGCTCGCTCCTCTGAAGACAGAGGGCGTAATACATCATCATTTGGAGTCTGAATCTTTATGTTATTGATAAAAGAGAGCATTCTAAACTCTTCATACATAGGATGTGAAGAAGGACATCTTGTCTTGTTCTTCTCAAATACGCATTTACCAACTTGTCCTTTTTGCGACTTTAATGGTCGCTGGTAGAAAATGGCTTTTTCTATTTGACGTACCACATCAGAACCAAGATTCTTATCTAAATCTTGCTTTTCACATATAGCCTTAAACTCTGCCAGATAATGTTCATTTCGTGCAGTATAATGATTACGGATTTTCTCTCCTTTATTATAGAGAGAATAAAAATAATCACCAAGATACTCATAACCTTCATCATGCATCTCCTGAGTCAGATTGCTGATACTTTCTTTTACCTTTCCTGTTTCGTCACCATTCTGATCTTTACGATTGCTTAAAAAACCGCGGCGTTGAATCATGTGATAAAATGCTCGGCCTAAAATATACCTATCAGTTATACTACTGAAGTCCAAACTTTCATGAAGGCATTTGTGTCTATAAGCATAAGGAGTCTTTTCTGAATCATCATCAGTAGCTTGCCATTGCATAAACAACTCATTCTTAGGATACTCTTTCTTGAGTCTCCATGCAGATAGTTCTGCTTTAGAAAGCGGAGGACATAGATGTGCATCACTTAAAATACGAAGCAAACGTATCTTACGTAATTTAATACGATAGTTTCTTACTCTTGCAGCTTTATGAGCTGTACGCTCAGCAGCTTTAGAATATTCTTTGCCTTTTTCTGTTTTTAAAACACCTTCCTGGAAGATGTCCACACCTTTATCAAGCAAATGATATTCATCTGCCTGTTTTTCCACAATAGCCCATCCGTGACTATTGGTTCCGGTATCAATTCCAAGTATTTTAGTCATATTGTATAGTTTTATATACTTAATTATTAATTTTCTGTAACAATACTCTGTTAATTCTTATGTAATCGATTGAAAATG